>NZ_CALKTS010000347.1 GCF_937997595.1 uncultured Campylobacter sp.
TGTGATTACTGATTCTGCAAAAGAAGCTTAATTTTATAAAATTAAATAGAAAAGCGCCGGTTTCCCTAGAGCCCGGCGCTTTTTGAAACAACATTTCTTGTTGAATATAGCGACTTATGGTACTCTTAAATTGAGAAATCAGGAAAAGAATGGAGGTTTCAGATTGTATAAAGATGAAACAAAACAAGTAAGATGTTCTTTTTGTGGAAAATCGCAAGAACAAGTAAAAAAAATTATCGCTGGTCCTGATGTGTTTATTTGTAATGAATGTGTTGATTTATGTAAAGAAATTATCGATGAAGAGTTTTCTTCGATGACAATGGATGAAATGATTGAGGTATTAAAACCTCAAGAAATCCTAAAGGTATTAAGCAATTTAGTTGGAGGTAAATATAAGGTTACGGATATAGGAATTTTATTTCAACCTAAAAAATCAAGAAAAGGTTACAATATAGAGATAGCTTCTAGCTCCGTTAGATCTCTTTTGATGCTAAATTTCTATATTCTTAATACGGCTAGCAAGAAAGACATCCTTATGATTGATGAGCCTGAATTAAATCTACATCCGAATAATCAGATTTTAGTCGCTAGACTTTTGGTATTACTTGCAAATGCAGGTATAAAAGTGTTTATCACAACCCATAGTGATTATATTGTTCGTGAAATAAGTAATTGTATAATGCTTGGAAGTTTAACTGACAACCAGATAGATAAATTTAAAAATAAAGGCTATACAAAAGAGTACAAAATTAACCATCAAAAAGTAAAAGCATATTTGGCAGAGAATAAAAAAGGTAAAAATATTTTGAGTAGTGTTGATATCAATGAACAAGGAATTTTTATGAATACTTTCGATTCTCCAATAGATACACAAAATGAAAATCAAAGCTTAATTTTTGCTGCACTTTTAGAGAGTAACAAAAATGACAAATAAAAATTTAAAAGATTTTTGAGAAGCTATTTGTGATGATTTAAAAATTAAACCTCACGGGAATTTATTCAAAATAATAGAGGAAAAAAAAGAAAGTCCCATTAAAGAAATAAATTTTACATTTAAAAATAAGGACGATGTTTTAATACTGCGACAAAAAGAGAAAACTCATACTATTAAGTTTTTTAAAGGAGATGGCGTTTCAACCGATTCGCATTGTGATTTTATAGTTTTTTTGAATTTAAAAGATAGTTTGAGAATATGTTTTTGTGAAATTAAACCAAGTATTGAATACATGGATAAAGCCGTTTTACAATTAAAATCTTCAAAGCTTTTTTTGGAATATTTATTGAATTGCTATAAAAATTACTTTTATATCGACTGTTTTACCGAGCTTGATTTGGATGGTATTTCAAGAAAATATTATATTTATCCCAAGATTAATATATCTGCTAAAAGACAAATTTGTCATCGCTCCGAAATATTGTTAAAGGAGATTGAGATAGATAAAAATGGAACAGCCCATATCGCCAATGGTTATTCATTCTTTGAATAGTAAAAGATAAATTATGCTGTTGTGTTGCCTTTAATAGTATAAATTTTTTTGGTTTTAGTTACCATAGTTGCCTAAATTTGCTATAAAAAAGACTGAAAATCTCAAATGAATCTTATGTGTAAAACTTTACTTTTTTGTTTTCCGATTTGGCTACTTGGAACGAGCTGCGAAGAGGCGATAGAGCTTAGTGTCGAAGAGTTTATCAAGCGCGACCGCAACGCCACGGCTACTGCGCTAGCGGGCGAAAAGGCGGCGCAAATTTGCCTGGCTGAGTACGGCGAAGAGCATGAGAGCACGATTATAGCATTAAACAACTCGGGCAGCTTTTTTATGTTTGCAGGCGAGCCGCAAAAGGCGCTTGAGGCCTACGAACGCTCGCTAAAAATTTTACAAAAAGGACTTGGCAAAGAGCATAAAGCGCTAGCAAAACCCTATCACGGCATAGCTAGCGCGCAGGCAGCTCTTGGGCGATACGACGAGGCGATAGCGAATTTCGGCTTGGCGAGAAGATGCTACAAGCTAGGCGGCGAGAAGATGCAAAAAGATCTGATGAGCTGCTACGCTGGGCTCGGCGATACGCTCTATAAATGGGCGATTTTGACGGCGCATACGTAAAACACGCCGTCGCGTTTAGAATTTACAAAGAGGTTTTCGACGCTGATAGCGTAAATTTGCTGCGAGCGAAGTACTATGCGCTGATGGCGGGCGATCTGGCGGGACTCGGCAATAAAACGGAGGTTCTGAAAAACTACGAAAAAGCCTTTAAGATCGCGAATAAAATTTTAGAAAAAAGCGGCCATGAACATACAAAATGCCTACAAAGCGAGATAGAGGCCGAGATGAAAAAGCTTTGATCAAAATCAAACGGCGGAGAGGATTTTATAAAGCTCAACTTTAAAATTTTATTCGAAAGCGCACAAACTAGGTTTTATTTGATATTAGATTTTATAAATTTTAATTCATTTAAAATTTGCGGCGCCAAACACGACACTATCGGTTAGTCACATATCCTCTATGTGATACCCATGTAGAAAAGCCCCTAAAACAATATCAGGTATGATGCTAATACCTAATACAAAACATAGCGCAGTGCGATATTTACGATCGAATCGGCATCGATCTCGCGCCGTACCGCCAAAATCAGATTTCGTAGCGATAAATTTTACCGAAATTTTCATCCAGAGTGTAGCTAAACTCGCCGCCTGCGTAGTAGATTATCACGCCGTCGTCAAGCTCAAAGCGCTGATATACGCGCAGCACGACCTCGTTTTCACTGATGCCTTGGACGTGGATAAAGATATCGCTCTTCCTGCCCGCGGTCATCGCCATCTGGTAGAGCTGATTAAATAGCGCGTATTCGGCGTTTTTCTCGGCGTCCTCTTGCGATAAAAAGCCCTCCAGCACGCCCAGCATCTCCGCGCGAAATTCCGTTCTGGCGCGCGCATAAGCGTTTTGGA
>NZ_CALKTS010000348.1 GCF_937997595.1 uncultured Campylobacter sp.
CGCTGCTGCTCGCCGCCGCTAAGCTCGCTAGGGCGGTGCGTAATGCGGTGCCCGAGCCCTACTTTATCAAGTGCCGCTTTAGCGCTGTCCTCGTCCACGCAGCTGTGGTAGTATTGATTTAACATAACGTTTTCGACGGCCGTTAGGTAAGGAATTAGGTGAAACTGCTGAAACACGAGACCGATCTTTTTGCGGCGAAATTCTAAAATTTGCTCGTCGTTTAGCACGCTCGCGTCGGCTCCGCCTAGGATGTATCTGCCCGCAGTGGGGGTGTCCATCAGGCTTAGGATATTTACGAGCGTGCTCTTGCCGCTGCCGCTTGGGCCCATTATGCTGACCCACTCGCCGCTTAAAACGTCGAAGCTGATATTATCGAGAGCCTTAACCTCGCCGAAGTATTTGCAGATACCTTCAAATTTTAAAATTTCCATGTCATTCCCTTAATAGATTCGCTAAATTCGGATTCAGCGCCTTTTTGATCGGATAGTAGCTTGCCGCGAGCGCAAAAATCAGGCTCAGCGCGACCGCCGCAAAGAGGCTAATCAGCCTAAAATCCACGCTGCTTGAAAATATCAGATGCCCGAGCAAGATCGCGAGCAGGTATCCCACGAATACTCCAGCTAGCGAGCCTGCGACGCAGACGGTTAAAATTTCGCTCAGGATCAGGTGGAGCAAATTTTGTTTGCTCGCGCCGATTGCGCGGATGAGCGCAAACTCTTTGATGCGCGAAAGCAGGATCGAGCTAAGGCTCGTGTTGATGCAGACCGAGGTGATCAGAAGGATCGTAATGCCGATAAGAAGCATTAAGAGCTTGATTTTGTTTAAGATGATGCCCTGAGTCTTGGATACCTTACCGATCGGCGCGAAGCTCATCTGCGCGTCGCTCAGGCTTTTTGAAATTTCGCTTAGCTGCTTAAAATCGCCGCTTACGATCGCTTCGGCGTAATTTACCTGCGCGGGTTGATTTAAAATTTTTTGCGCCAGCGGCAGCGAGATTAGCAGCATGCCGTCCTCTTTCTGCCCGTCATAGACGATGCCTTTTATCTTTACCTTGCTCGTTTCGTTTGAGCCGATCGGCGTGATCTCGATACTATCGCCGAGCTTCGCGCCCAAAAGCTTAGCAAGATCCTGCCCGATGAGCGCGTTTTTATCGTCGAAATCCACGCCGATAAACGAACCCTCTTTAAGATCCAAAAACGGCATAGTATCGCGCAGAGAGGAGAAATTTACCCCCATGATGATGCCTGAGTTTACGCCTAAATTTGCGCTGCCGAAAAGATATTTATTTGCGCTTTTTAGAGCTGGAATTTTAGCAAATTTCGCATCGAGCGCTGCTTCGTCCATATGGGAATTTTCTAAATTTGCGGGGCTTACGATTAAATTTGCGCCGTAGCTGTTTAACTCGCTGGCGACCTTTCTATCGATGTCGGCGTAGATATTTACGAACGCCGCACAAACTGCGCTGCCTAGCATTATCGCGACAAAAATCACGAAGCTGCGAATGCCGCTGTTGATGATACTTTTAAAGATCGCGCTTCTGAAAAACGCGCCGTTATTTCCTGCCATAAAGCACCTCCGCAGGCAGTAGCTTGATCACTCCGCGTAGCGGTAGAATCGAGCCGATAATGCAAATAAGAAGTCCAAAGACGATGCTAAGCGGAAAGACCATAAGCGAGACGCCGATAAAGGAGCCAAAAATTTGATACGCGATCGCCCAGCTAAGCGCGTAGCCCACGACTGCGCCCACGAGTGAGCTTGCTACGCAGATGACGAAAATTTCGGCGGCGAACTGGATATAGATCATAAAGTTGCTCGCTCCCAGCGCCTTAAGCAAGCCGATCTCTTTTTTGCGCTTGTAAATTTCGCTGCTTAGCAGGCTCGTGATGCAGATGCTTGAAATCAGCAGAGATAAGATACTTACGACGCCCATTAAATTTTGAATTTTTTTCGTGATGCCGCTTTGAGCTTCGCTGACGCTAAGCACCGCCTTAGCGGTCGCGTTTGGATACTCCTCGGTGATCTGATATGCGATGGAGCTAACGTATGCTGAGCAATACCATGTGTCGTATTCTGTGGCGTCTAGATTATCGAGACTCCTTCTTGCCTTTACGGACAGATCGTCTTCTGGGATCGTCATGGCGCTAACTTCGGCCTTGGCGATGAGGCCCTCTTTGTGCGTTAGTTTTTGCACTAGCGATAAATTTGCGATCAGCTTTTTAGCTTCATCCTCCGCGCCGTGCAAAATCCCAACGACTTTAGCCTCATAATCTCCAAGCTTAACCGTATCGCCGATCTTTAGTCCAAGCCCGTCTCCTGCGAGCACCTCATTCTCGGCGCCGTCTTTTACCCACTGCCCCTCTACGCTCCAAAATGGATAGAGCGAGCGCACGCCCGATCTGAAATCAGGCTCGTCGCTAACGCCCACGTCCTTTTCAAAGTAGGTTCCCACGACGTCGTAATCTCCTGCGTGGGTAGTTAAAAAGGGCGCAAAGGCGGTGATATTGTTGCGCCAAAAAATTTCTTTGATCTTATGCAGCTCGCTCTCTTTTAAAAAATCATCGTTTTTAAGCGGCGAGTATTCGCGCCCGCCGATCTCGATGCTTAGGCTTTGCGAGCGCGGTAGCACGACGATATTCGAGCCGTAGCTACGTAGCTCCTTAGCGACCTGATCGCCAATTTTTAGCGTGATATTTAGCATGCAAGCGATCAGCGAAACCGATAAAAATATCGTCAAAAACGCTAAAATTTTGCTATCCCTGGAGTTTAAAATGGAGGATTTGATGATGCGTAAAAACATTATTTAAGCTCCTTTAGCGTGCCGTTTTCATCTACATAGCGCTCGGGATGCGCGGTAAAGGCGTTTGCATTCGCTTCGCTTTCGAAAAAGTAGGTGCGTCCGTAGTAAAGATAGCTAAATTTAGAGGTGTTTAAAATTTCTTTTCTGCTGACCGGATCGATCACCTTTTTATCCACAATCTCCGAGAAATAGGACGCGCCGTCTTCAATCGTCTTAAGCGCGATGACGATATTTTGCCCCTCTAGCTTATAATCCAGCGGGATCGGATTGCAGCCGCCCAGCTTGCCGACGCTCGGCAAAAAGATACGCACGTTGCAAGCGATGCAGATGAGCTCGTCGCCTTTTTTGATATAGCCCATATCGCCGCAGATCGAGCACGCGTCAAAAACCGCGACCGGGGCAAATTTGTCCGTGAAGCGGTTTAGTAGAAAAAACCTGACCTTATGCCCGTCGTCGGTGACGTAGGCAAAGCGGTGCAGCTTGCCATCTTTTACGATGTTTGCATCGATTATGAATTCCGCGCCTTGCGGCTCGATAATCTTGGGCTCATCGATCGTAGGCGGTTTTGAAGCGACCAAGATATAATAAAGCCCCAAAAAGCTGATTAAAACCCCAAGCGATAAAATCAGGCTAAAATCTCTAAAAATGGCGAATCTGCCCGCCTTAACCTCTCTAAATTTTATAATGTCCGCTTCGCGAGGCACTCGACTTGGCGCACGAAATACCGTAAGTAGCGCAATTAGCGCGGCTATAAGGCAAAGAGCTAGCGTCAGATAGGAGTTGTTGTAGTGGATGATTTTAGCGATGACGCTTAGAAACTCGGACGAGCCGATCGCGTTTGAAAGCCCTTCAAAACCCTTCGCAGCTAGCGCTTTGGGCGCGTCTGCCTGGCGCAGATCAAGGCCCAAAAAGCCGATTTTGGCGATAAAGGCAAACGCCCACGCGATGACGAATGACGCCAGCTTTGCACCTCTACTCGTACGCGCTAGAGCTGAGCGATAAATAAAATAGAATAAAATGAGCGCCAGCGCACCTAAAACCGCCATGAAGAGGTTGGTTAGGCTGAAGCTGTCCAGTAGCTCGCCGGAGAAAATTTTAAAATTCATCCCTATGAAGCGGTATTCAAATCCATACGCGCAACCAAGAGCAAAAATAACTATAGCGGTAAGATAGAATCGCTTAAACTTAAACGCAAGCAGTAGCGCGAGCAGCGCTAAAAGTGCGAGCGCATCAAACACGATCTTGCCCGTATCGGCGTTTGCCGAGCGCGCAAATGCGCTAAAGCACAGCGCCCCGAATGCAGCTCCTAAAAGCGCGGGCAAAAACGATGCGCTGATAAAGCGCCTGCCGCCCAGATACGCGCTTAAAAACGCGAGCGGAAATAGAGCCAAGCTAACGTGATAAAAAAATATCGTCATTAAAAATCCTCATCGAGTCTAATGCGCGTAAATCGCCTATAATTGCTTAAATTTTAAAATTTTAAAACCTACGCCATTTTGTAAATTTTAAAATTTCAAATCAGCCCGCAAAAAGTTCGCAGCAATAGAGCCGCCCGCAAAGAGAAATTTCGCCTCGCTATTGCTTTGGTTTTGTCTCACCCTCGCGACGCGCTAATTTTAAAATTTTGCCGCAACTAAAAGATTCGTAAGCTTAAACGCATTAAAGCAAAAACGATGCGCTTTGGCTGCGGCGTAATGGCAAATTTAAACGGGCTAAAGTAACCGCCTTAAATTTAAAGCGTGCGGCTAAACCCAATACCGCTAGAGCTCCGCCAAAACGGACTCGGCGGAGCCTGCTACGATTTACTCTTTAGGAGCGCCTGTGTATTGGAAGGTGTATTTAACCGAGAACGGCTCCCACCATTTGCCTACGCCTGTCGCTTTGTCCGCGTGGCGGCCGAATCCGTTGGTGCTTGGATTTTCGATATTATAGGTTAGCTCGTAATTGCCCACGCCGTTTACCATTTTGATATTGGCGCCGTAGTGAGGGCCGTCGCTAGCTACCATCGGCATGAAATTTCCCTTTTGGATCTTGCCGGTGTCTAGGTTTTTAAGCACGTAAGCGATCTTTAGGTAAGGGATCCACTCGCCCTCGCCAAATCCGTTTGCGTTGCCTTTGATGGCATGGATGTCCGCCTCAAGGTGGATGTCCGCTTTGCTAGGAGCTAGATCGATGCCTTTAGGCTCCATATCGATAGGCTGAAGATAAACTGCGGCGATCTCCATTCCATTTTGCTCAATCGGCTCGCCGATCGGATGCTCTCCCGCCATTGCTATAACAGAGGCTAGGCTTAGTGCCAACATACCTGAAAAAATCTTTTTCATCTTTTCTCTCCTTATTAAGATTTGTTTTTTTGCTTGTTTTTTAAGATTAAAATTCCTGCGATTAGAAGCACGATCATCACCGCTTGCGGCACTAGGCTCTGGACATAAGGATAAAATCCGATCCACGTAATCGTAGGAAGCCCGTCTATCACCGTAGGCACGAATACCTTGCCCTCGACTAGCTCCATCACGCCCTTACCCACAAATACGACGGACATATAAAAGATAATGACTGACGTAGCGATGAAAAATGGCTTGATAGCGATTTTAAGCGAGAATTTTTTGATGACGATATAAACTATGATAAGAGCCGCTAGACCCGCTACAAAGCCTGCTGCTACCATGCTAGTAGCTGCTGGACTTTTAGCATCGAAAAGTAGCGCCAGATAAAATAGCACCGTCTCTGCGCCCTCACGATAAACCGCCAAAAATACCGTCCACCAAAGCATCTTGCTATCGCCAGAGCTTAGGCTGCTTGAAATTTGACCTTGGATATAGGCGCTCCACTTTTTGGAGCTTGCATTTGAAAGAAGCCAAAAGCCCACATAAAATAGCAGAACTACGGCGATTAACATCACCGCGCCCTCCATCACTTCGCGCGTTTGTCCTGCATTTTCGCTACCGAAGATATAATTTAGCCCGTAAGCCGTAGCGATACTTAGCACAACCGCAACGCCAAGAGCGCTGTAAACGATATTTAGGTGCTTTGAATTGCCGGATTTTATAAGTAGAGCGATGACTGCGGCTACGATGATGAGCGCTTCAAATCCTTCGCGCAAGATGATGATAAACGCGTATAAAAATAGATCCCAGTTGCTTGATTTCTTCGTTAGCTCTAGGCTTTGGGTAAGCTGATCAAATAGCTTGTTTTGCGCCGCTACGATCTGCTCTTTGGAAGCGCCCGCGCGCATAAGAGCCGAAATTTTATTAAAGCTTGCTTCGGTGTCTAGCTTAAGCTGAGTATTTTTAGCACCGACGATATTCTCCATGCCGCTCTCTTCGTATTCATCAAAGTAGATATTGCCGCTTTCGTCAATCGCATCATCAACCTTGCCGCTCTCGTAAAGCTGCAAAACCTTAGCCATCTTATCCTTGATATTTTGCACAATCGGCGTAAAATCCTTGCCCTCATCTTCGCTAGTATCGCTTTGTGCTAACGCAGTCTGCGGCGCTATGGAGTAGCTTTCTTGCGGCAAATCATTTACGGCTTTTAATGCTAGATTATCTAGGGCGTTTATCGCTTCGTCAAATTTTGATTTGTCCGTATCCGCATCCTCGCGCAAGAGATTTCCGATAATTTGCTGGATCGATTGATCGGTCTGAGATGAGACATATTTTCGTACCGCCTCTTCTAGGTGTTCGTTGCGGTAGATATCAAATTTAGCGCGATTTAGCGCAGCCTTTAGTGCAGCAGTGTCTTTCTTATCAAACGCAGCTTTAGCGTTATCCAGCTCAGTTTTAAATTCCGTATAGACGCTCATCCACGGCGAGGTTGTACCGGATGCTGCGGAATTCCCGCCTGAGGTTGGCGCAGAAGTGCTACCGTCGCCTCCATCTTGATATTCTGCCACTAGGCGGTGACCTGATTCTATCACCGGCAAGACCTCGTCGATCTCGCGGTTTAGATTATCTATCATCGCTTGGATCTCGCTTACCGGCTTTTCTGCTTTGATCGCCTTGCGGATATCGCCGAATTGCTTCTCCATATCGTAGGATTTTTTCTGACTTAAATTTATGCGAATGCCGGCTTCTAGATTTTCAAAATGCCCAAAATACGCCTCTTGAGTTATCTTTCTAGCCTCAGAATTATTACCATCGACATAAAGCTTGATCGCTTGAGCAAATTTCTCTTTTATCGTCGCTGCTTCCGCACGATAATCCGTATCCGCAAAAAGCATAGCAAGCGGAAAAATTAGAGCTAAAACCGCAAATTTAAAAAATTTCATCTGAACCTTCTTGAGTTAAATTCATACATTAAATTTCAAAATCTAGCGGCAATTATATGTAGAAAAATCTTAAAAAGTAATAAAAAAAGCGGTTATCATAAAGCACGAAAGCGGCTAAATTCTCAATTGCAAGAGCTTTTTGATAGATGGAATTTAATAGAATTTAGGATATGGCGGAATTTTAAAAGGCAGTCGGATTTTACTCCGACTGCTAAAATTTTAATGAAGTTTCGACCAAATTTTGCTTTTCCAAAGACCTGCAAAAACAGAAAGGATCAAGAAATATATCATAATATTTATGGTCGTAGCTTCACGCTCGGCTTTTTTGCTATCGCCTACGTCAGCTAGATACTCCACGACCTTGGCTTCAGCGTTTTCGTTCAAGCCTACGCGCGGCATCGAAGTGCCTGGAAGCTTCTTTTGCGTATCATTGATAAACTCGTGTAGATAGTTGGCGCCCTTAGAACGGATCATCATCGAAAGATCAGGAGGCGTCGAGCCCATATACGCAGCTAAGCTAGCCTTGTCGCTGGATGCAAAGAGCTTATCATATTTGACGTCGTGGCATCTTAGACAAGCATCCTCAAAAACCGCCTTGCTTAAAAGGAATTTTTTCTGCGCTTCGTCTAGTTCGGTGCCTTGCTTGATACCGCTAGCTGCAGCCTCAGAGGCGATTAGCTTATCCTCGCTAGGAGCGAGTGATTTTAGATAGGCTACGATATCGGCGATCTCTTGATTTAGATCACCGCCCGCACCGAAAAACCCGGGCATCGGAAAAGGCTTTTCGTCGCCAAATTTCTGATCTAGCTTAAGAGCCATGATCGGATCTTTGATGAGCGCAGCTAAGAATTTATCAGTGTATAGATAGCCTGCGCTGCTAAGATCCGGAGGATTGACGCCGTATGCAGCACTAGCGCTTGCCGCGTCCATAGGAGCGGGGATATTTGCACTTTTTACTCCATGACATGCGGTGCAGCCTGCATTTGTAAAGGTTTCAGCGCCGCGCACGGCATCGCCTTTGCTAAGATCGATTTTATTTATCTCGTCCCAAAAAAGCACCGTTTTGTCTTGTTGCTCTTTCGCACTGGCTAGGGCTTTTTTAGAATTTTTTATCATCGTCTCATCCCCGCCTTTTTCAGCTGCGGCCAAAGCGCTTTCTGCTGCGGCTACGTTATGCGCGGCTAAAGCCGTATCGCCTGCTGCAAAATCGTAATTTACCGGATCGGTGTGCGGACTGAGCTTAGTATGAGCATAAGGCTCGACAAACCAGTATAAAATTCCCACACAAAAAAGCACTAAGATTAGGGTTCTTATCTCTTTCATGGCTAGACCCTCTTTCTTTCTGCAATTGTAATTAGCGGAAGCACTACGACGAGCAATCCGATATAGATGATCGATAAAGCAAAGCCCCAGTATTTGTTTTCGATACCGAGCTCCGCGCCGTCTGCAGGGAGCTTGCCGAAAAGGCTAAGCAGGATCATGTCGATTACTAAAATCCAAAACCAAATGAAAAACGCTTTGTTTTTGTGCGCAGGCGCTACTACGCTGCTGCGGTCAAATAACGGGATAAAAAATAGCGAAACTCCGGCAAATGCAAATGCGATAAGCCCGATGTCGGCGGCCTTAAGCGGTCCTACATCAAAGTAAAATCCGCGCAGAATTTCATATTCCCAGAGGAAGTACCATTCCGGATAGATATGCGTCGGGGTTTTGAGGCTGTTTGCCGGCTCGAAATTTATCGGATCCATCGCAAAATCGAAGTGAAAGCCGACCAGATAAAAGAAAAATATCATAAAGATACTGACGTAGAAAAAATCCTTCGCCAAAAAGCCCGGCCAAAACGGAATTACCTTGCTTTCGCTAGTTTTGCCCTGCAGATACTTCTCACCCTCGAGCTCAAAGTCAATCTCCTCGCCGTCTAGGTTATTTACATGCGGAAATCTAAGCGAATAAAAATGCACTGCCAGCACCGCAACCACCACGAGAGGCAGTAAACAGACGTGAAGCATAAAAAATCGCGTCAGCGTCGGATCGCTTACGGCGTAATCGCCGCGAATCCACTCTACTATCGCGTCGCCAACTACTGGAATTCCGCCGAATAAATTCGTAATAACCATCGCTGCCCAGTAGCTCATCTGCCCCCATGGAAGCATATAGCCGCTAAAAGCCTCGGCCGAAAAGATGATGAAAAGCAGCATTCCGCTTACCCAAATCATCTCTCGTCCTTGCTTATACGAGCGGTAATAAATAGCTACTAAAGTATGAATGTATAAGATCAAAAATACAACTGATGCCGATACCGCGTGGATATGACGCCATAGCCAGCCGTATTCGACCTCCTTCATAATCGTGAAATTTACGCTATCAAATGCTAAATTTACATCCGGCTTATAATACATCACGAGCATTAGTCCACTAACGAACAAAACTATAAATAGCGTCATCAAAATAACGCCCATCGCCCAAAGGAAGCTGATATTTTTAGGAATCCAATACTCGCTTACCATCACCTTGAAAAATTTCGTTACGGCGAGCCTTTGGTCGAACCAATCCCAAACTCCCGTAGCTTTTCTGATATGTGCCATCTGCGCCTCCTATGCTTTCTGCTTTAGGGCTTGGTATTCGGGGCCCTCTTCGCCTAAAACGAGTTTCGTTCCGTCGATTTTAAAGGGCGGTATATCCATAGGGCGCGGCGGCGGACCGAACACGTTTACGCCGTTAGCATCGAAAATTCCGCCGTGACATGCACAGATGAATTGTTGCGTCGATGGCTTATAGCTGGGAATACAGCCTAAATGGGTGCAAAGCCCGATGCAAAGCGTATATCTAGCATCCCCTACGACGACATCGCGGGCATCGTTTTTAGGCATATCGGCGGTCTTTTTAAGCACGAAAATCGGCTTTTTGCGCCACTGAGTTTGATAAAGCTCGCCCTCTTTGATCGGACTTAAATCTACCGTAGTGACGCCGGCGGCGCGCACGCTAGGAAGCGGATCCCACGATTTCTTCATCCCCACGAGCGCGAAAACGCCACCCACAGCGGCAACTGCGCCGAAAGTAAGCCCGATAAAGCCTCGTCTATCCTGTTTTAGATCAGACATCTTTATCCTTTCAAATTAAGAAATTGACAAGTGTCAATTTTAGCCAAATAAAGATTAAATCAATATGATTATAAGCAGAAATTTAGCTTAATCTTGCAAGCTAAATTATATTTTAAGATAATTTTAATGCCTAGCGAGGCGTTTTCGCAGTTTAAAATTTTATAAATTTTCAAATTCTGTCATGTTCTATCATGGCGCGGAATTTAAAATTTTAAAATTTTGTCGCGCAAGAGTTATTGCGACAATGGCGTGCGGAATTTTAAAATTTCGACATCATAAATAAAATTCCATAAAGCGCGAGATTTTAAATTTTAAATTTAAAGATGAGCATAGAATTTATAAAATGGATTTGGAAACTAAAAAGTCATTTGTTTTTACTAATGGTGCTAAGGAAAGTTCTTTCATTGAACTTTTAGACGGTTCTATTCTGTTTGCAGGTGATAGAGAAGGTAAAAAAGACGAGTCTGATACAACTAAATTTTACAAAATATGTACTTCCGGTGGAGAAGCGGTTTTAGACTTTACTGTTCCTGCTTTGGTAAATACAATAAAACAAATAAATGATGATGAATTTTTAGTTTTAGCTAATTTCAACAGAACAAAAGAATTGGAAAAAATAGAAAAAGAATCTAAAAAAGAAGAAGATAAAAAAGAAAATAAAGAAAAAACTTATGACGATTCTAAGGATTACTTAGTTGCAACTGAAATTCCTTTCTGGGGAAATAATATTGGTTTTACAAATGAAGATAGAAGCAGACTTTATCATTTCAACAAAAAGACTTCTGAATTTATTCCATTAAGTGATGATATCACTGATATTTATGGTTTGGAATTAAATGAAGACAAAACTAAGGCTGTTTTTATTTCCACAACTTTTACGGGAAAAATGCCTCTTGTAAATGAGGTTAAAATTTTAGATATCAAAACTAAAACAGTTGACCTTCTAGCAAAAGATTTTTCTTTTGCTTACGCAAACTTTATTGATTCTGAAAATATTATAACCGTAGCAACAGATATGAAAGAATATGGTATAAATGAAAATTCAAATATCTACATCATAAATATCAAAGAAAAATCCTTTGAAAAAATTGTAAATGACAATTTTGATATGTGTATGAATAACTCTGTCGGAACAGATATGAGATTAACAGGTGGAAAAGGTATTTTAGTAAAAGAAGGATTTATGTACTTCATAAATACTGAGGTAAACAGTTCATATATTTATAGAATTGATAAAAATGGAAATCTTGAAAGATTAAATGAAAAATCAGGTTCTATCGATTGTATCGATATTTCAAAAGATGGAAAAATTTATGCTGTTGCACTAAAAGATTCCAATTTGCAAGATATTTATGAAATTTCTATGGAAGAAGAAAATAGAATTTCTTTCCACAATGATACAACAGAATATTCACTTTCAGAAATTGAAGAAATCAACTTTACAAATGATGGAATTGGATTTATAGGATATGTTATGAAACCTGTTGACTATGATCCAAATAAAAAATATCCAGGTATACTTCATGTTCACGGTGGCCCTAAGACAGTTTTCGGAAAAGTATTCCATCACGAAATGCAGTTTTTAGCAAATAATGGATATTTTGTATTTTTCACAAATCCTAGAGGATCTGACGGTAGAGGAAAAGAATTTGCAGATATTCGTGGAAAATATGGAGAAATTGATTTTGATGACTTAATGAAATTTACAGATGCTGTAATTAAAAACTACCCTGCACTTGATGAAGAAAAGTTGGCAATTATGGGTGGAAGTTACGGTGGTTTCATGACTAATTGGGCAATTGGACATACAAATAGATTTAAGGCTGCTTGTTCACAACGTTCAATTTCAAATATGACTTCTGAATTTTTACTTACAGACATCGGATATTATTTCATTGACGACCAAATTTCTGCAACACCTTGGAATAATTATGAAAAATTGTGGTATCATTCTCCACTTAAATATGCAAATAAGGCACAAACTCCAACACTTTTCATCCATTCAGATGAAGATTATAGATGTTGGATACCTGAGGGAAT
>NZ_CALKTS010000349.1 GCF_937997595.1 uncultured Campylobacter sp.
CCTCGTCGGTGATTAAAATTTTTATCTCGCTCATAAAGCTCTGATTTTACTAAAATAGTCTTTATAAAAATATAAAATAGCGCGGCGGCATTGAAATTTCGTTTAAAATTTATTTGATACGCTTGGGCTCAAGTGTCTGCTGGATTATAAAAATTTATCGCGTTTGCGTCAAGGCTTCGGGCGCGGTAAAATTTTAAAATTTAGCTCATTTTCGATCTGCGTCGCGCGCTTTTGCTTCGTCGCGTGTCGTTATGCGGCGTCGGCTGTATTCGTTGCGCTCGTCTTGTTCGTCGTATTTTGTGCGATCGTCGCGTTTGGTTAAATTTAACGTGGCAGCGGCAAACAGCGCAAGGTTTGAAAGCCTCGGCGTAAAATTTTAAAATTTCACGATAAAATTTTAAAAGCTCTGCCGCATGCAGCGTTTGTGCCGGAGCTTTTGCGACGAAATCTAGATGCGTCGTGCGATGGAATTTTAAAATTCCGAAGCGAAATTTAAAATCGCGAGTAGTGCGTGTCATAGCAGGCATCGTAACATAACAGCGCAAAATTAGCCGCATATGAATAAAACGGCATAAAATTTAAGCGCTCCTGAATACGGCAGCTCGAAATTTAATTAAAGCGGCACGAAATTCAATCGCGCTTAGCTAGCACAACCGCATTAAATTCTGAGCTACGCCGTGCCACACTAAATTTGCCGCCAAGCTGCATTAAATTTTATGTAAAAAATTTCGCCGCTAAGCTACGACAAATTTAGATCAAAATTTCGCTAGCGTGCCTATCTGTGGTAATTTTTTACGAATTTTTCTATGCGCTCAAAGCCGCGTTTTAGATTTTCCATAGAGCATGCAAAGCTTATGCGGAAGTGCCCATCCATACCAAATCCGCTTCCTGGCACCGTGGCTACGAGCCCTTTATCTAGCAGTTGCATGCAGAATTTCATACTATCAGGTTCTACCTGAGAGCAATCTATGAAGAAATAAAATGCGCCGTCAGGTTTTACGACACTAAGCCCTGGGATCGCGCCTATCGCGTCCGTGCCGAAGTCGCGCCTGCGCTCGTATTCGCGCCTCATCTCCTCGATATAATCATCCGCCTCGCCCCGCAGCACTGGCATAGCGCCTGCCTGGACGATGCTTGCTACGTTGCTGACGCTTTGGCTTTGCAGGCTGATCATCGCTTTATTCAGCTCGTCGATTGCGCACGCGGTGTATCCGAAGCGCCAGCCGGGCATCGCGCCGCATTTGCTTAGCCCGTTGATCGTCACGGTGCGCCCGAGCATATCCTCGCTGATGCTTGCTGCGGCTATGAAGCTCTTGCCGAAGACGATTTTTTCGTAAATTTCATCGGCAATTACCAAAACGTCCGTGTCCTTTAGCACTTCCGCAAGCTCTTGTAGCTCCTGGCGCGAATATACGGCGCCTGCGGGGTTGCTCGGGTTGAAAAGGCACAGCGCCTTCGTGCGCGGCGTGATCGCGGCTTTGAGCTGCGAGGCGGTGATTTTGTATCGGTTTTCCGCCTTGGTGGCTACGATGACGGGCTTGCTGCCGCAAAATTTTACAATTTCGGGGTAGGTGACCCAATAAGGCGCCGGTATTATAACCTCATCGCCTTCGTTTAAGATGCAGTTAAAGGCGTTAAATAGCGAGTGTTTGGCGCCTACGTTGGTGATGATCTGATCGGGTCTGTAGTTTAGGCCGTTGTCGCGCTTTAGCTTTTGCGCGATTAAATTTAAAATTTCAGGCGTGCCGCAGATCGGCGTGTATTTGCCGCAGCCCTTAGCCATCGCCTCGATGACCGCCTTTTTGGCGACTTCTGCGGTATCGAAATCAGGCTCGCCCGCGCTTAGGATTACGACGTCTTGCCCCTGAGCTTTCATCTGTTTGGCTTTAGTGCTGATTGCGATTGTTAGGCTTTCACCGAGCTTGCTTACGCGACTTGAAAGTGTTAATTTCATTGATGCTCCTTGGATTGGTTTAGACAATTTAAAATTTGATTTTTGACGCTAAAAGCCCTGCCGCTACTTGGGTCTTGGTCGTAGATATCGTCGATTTTATAATCTCCTCCGCTACGGACGAGTTTGTAGATTATCGTCTGCGCGCCGTAGGGGCAGGTTTGAGTTACTACGACGGTATCGCGCTGCCCTAGCTCAAAATCATATTTCGCGTCGTCGCAGACATCTTGACCGCCGATTACCGGATCGTAGTCCAAACAGCCCACCTCACCTTCGCCAGCAGATGCTTCATCTTGCATAAGCACGGATCTGAAAGAAGCTGATAGGGCATTTTTGTGATCGCCAAAATAGGTGTCCTTGATGTATAGACTTTTTACTAGGCTTATTCTGGCGTCGTCCGCGGAATTTTTCGCGCTATTAGCATCGCTGCCGCTTGCCGACAAAATAGCAAAAATTGTAAAAAATAGAGCTTTTTTCACTTTAACCCTCTTATTTTAATGATTTCAGATACTCTTTGTAGAATTTATTTAGATCCTCATCCATTGCGGAGATATCTTTTCTACCGCTGCAGATGCACTCTTCCAAAATTTCGATACGCTTGATGAGATATTTGATAAGCTCTTGGCTAATATCGGGAATTTTATTATGCGCCAAAGGATCGCTCTCGCAGCTTCCTAAAATTCTAGCCGGCACGCCTACGGCGGTGCAGTTTGGCGCGACGTCTTTTACGACGACGGAATTTGCACCGATTTTGGAATTTTCGCCGATGGTGATGTTGCCTAATACTTTGGCTCCCGCGCCCACTACGACGCCGTTTTGCAGCGTCGGATGGCGCTTGCCGTGCTCTAAGCTCACGCCGCCGAGAGTTACGCCCTGATAGATCAGACAGTTATCGCCGATGATCGCCGTTTCTCCGATGACAAGCCCCGTAGCGTGGTCGAAAAACACTCCTCTGCCGATCTGCGCACCCGGGTTGATATCTACGGCGGTGATTATGCGGCTAAGTCCGCTGATCGCGCGAGCAATGAGCTTAAAACCTCGCTCGTAGAAAAAATGCGCGAAGCGGTAATTTATCAGCGCCCAGACGCCGGGATAGCAGAAAAATATCTCAAATACGCTGTTGCATGCGGGGTCTTGGCGCAAGGGCTCGGTGAAGTCCCGTTTTAAAATTTGCCAAAAACTCATTTGATCGTCTTTAAGTAGCTGTTGTCGTTTAAAAACAGATATAGTTCGCCAAGGATATGCTTTTTCTCTTTTGCGTCTATGAGGTCTGATTTTTCGATCCGCTCGTTTAGGCTTTCGCGGATATCTACTACGTCGTAGTCCATATCCTCCAAGATGTCGATGACCGATTGCGATTCGATGAAATCCTTGATCTCAAAACCGCCGTCATCGCGTAAGATCACGGTCGCTTCGCTCGGATGAGCGAAAAGATTGTGATTCATGCCTAGCACCTCTTGATACGCGCCCACTAGGAAAAAGCCCAGAAAATACTCCTCCTCTTCTGGGTCTACGTCGTGCAAAAATAGCGGGTTGGTCTCTCTATCAAAACCGATCTCTCCGTCGCTATCGCAGGTGATATCCCAGATCGAAGCAGATAGCGTCGCCCGCTCGTCCAGCCTCTCTAGCGGCATTATCGGAAAGTGTTGCTTGATGCCCCAAAAATCGGGCAGGCTTTGAAAGATCGAGAAATTTACCAAATAGCGCTCTTGGGCGTTGCCTAGGGAGTTTAAGAAATTGCTGTATTCTTGCTTGTTGCCTAAAATTCCATACGCCTTTCGCATTATTAGATGAACCAAAATTTCGCCGTTTGAGCGGTCGATCAGATCGACGTAGCCCAGATCAAAAAGGGTAAGCACGCTCTCCATATGCGACATGGCGTCGTGCAGATACTCTAGCGCGTTGGACGGCTTTAGAGTTTTATACAGATCGTATAGCTCGGCGACTACCGGCGGATTGTCCTTTTTTAGGGCGAGCTTCTCTTCGGCATATTCTTGGGTAAAAAGCTCCAAAATTGGCGCTACGAGCACCGCATGGCTGGCGGCTACGTATCTGCCGCTCTCGATAAAAATATCGGGCTCCGCCTCTTTTTTATCCTCTGCGATCGATTTTAGCAGGAAGACCACGTCGTTAGCGTATTCTTTTAGTGTATAGTTGCGGCTGGAGCTTTCTTTGGCTTGGGAGTATTCGATAGCAAGACCTCCGCCTAAATTTATGGATTTTAAATTTTTTGCGCCCATTTTGCGTAGCTCGGTGTAGATATTGCCCGCCTCGATGAGAGCTTTTTTGAGCGGGTGGATCTCTGTAATCTGCGAGCCGATATGAAAATGAATCATCGTAAATTGCTCTATGAGGTCGTTTTTCTTCAGTAAGTTTATCGCCTCTATAAGCTCGGTCGAGGTAAGGCCGAATTTGGAATTTATCCCGCCGCTTTTCGCCCACATACCGCTTCCGGAGTTATGCAATCTGATGCGAAGCCCGATGAAAGGCTTTGGCGCAAAGCGCTCCTTAGCCGTTTCGATGATGGTTTCAAGCTCGTTTAGCCCCTCGATCGTAAGCGTCACGTTATGCCCCATCTCTGCGGCGATGAAGCCGATATTTATAAGCTCCTTATCTTTAAAACCGTTTACGGTAATCGGCGCGCCGTATTTGTTATACGCCATCGCTAGTAGCAGTTCGGGCTTGCTGCCGGCCTCTAGCCCGTATCCGTAAGGCTCGCCGATATCGACTAAATTTTTAACGAAGCCCGGGAATTGATTTACTTTGAGCGGATAGACAGCGTGGAATTTTCCCTTGTAATCAAACTCCTTAATGGCGCGGTTAAAATTTGAGTAAATTTCGACGATCTGCTTTTTGATGAGGTGCGGGAAGCGCAGCAGTATCGGGCCTCGCACGCCGTCTGCGCGGATCTCTTTTATGATATCTACCAAAGGCTGCTTGAAATCGGAGTTTAGGCATAGTTTGCCCCCGTCTATTGTGAAGTTGGAATTTCCCCAAATATTTAGTCCGTAATCGCTCATGCTCTATCCTTAAAAAACGCTTCGACCTCTTTAAATTTAATCGCAAAGGTGGTTTGATCATCTAAATTTTTGCACCACACCTCGGCGCGGTCAAACTCGTCCTGCCCGATGCAAAGGCAAAATTTCGCCTCCGCCCCGTCAGCCGCTTTTAAATGCTTGGCTAGGCTCCTGGGCTCGTATGAAATTTGAGTTTTACAAAACTTTCGCAGCTTTAGCGCAAATGAAAATGCCGTGCTAACAAACGCCTCATCCAGCGCGCCGATATAAATCCCCTCGCGCTCTTGAGGGGCTTCGCGCGTTTTTAAAATTTCGGCTATTCGCTCGATACCGATCGCAAAGCCTACGCCCGCCGTCTTTCTGCCGCCTAAAAACTCCACGAGTCTGTCGTAGCGCCCGCCGCCGCCTACGGCGCTTTGTGCGCCAAGTTCGCTTGAGACGAACTCAAAGGCGGTTTTGCAGTAGTAATCAAGCCCGCGCACGAGCTTGGGATCGATCTGAAATTTTTGTCCGTTTTGGGTTAAAATTCTTTGCAGCTGCGCAAATTCCGCGGCGCAGGCGTCGTTTAAATTTTCAGTTATAAGCGGCGCGGCGACCAAAATTTTCTGGCAGCTTTCGTTTTTGCAGTCCAGCACGCGGATCGGATTGGTGTCGATGCGCCTTTGGCAGTCCTCGCAGAGCCTGTCTTTGCGATCCTGCAAGAAATTTACGAGCTTGGTTTTATACGCAGGCATGCACTCCTCATCGCCTAAAGAGTTGATTTTAAGCGTTGCGGCGACATTCAGTTCGCGTAAAATTTGAGCTAGCATCAAGATCACGCTCGCATCCTCATAAACGCTACTTTGCCCGAAGCACTCGACGCCGAATTGATGAAACTCGCGCAGACGCCCCTTTTGCGGGCGCTCGTAGCGAAACATCGAGCCTTGATAATAAAATTTATGCACGCCGCCGCTGCGGTCTAGCTTTTTTTCGATAAAGGCACGCACGACGCCTGCGGTGCCTTCGGGGCGCAGACAGACGCTCTCGCCGCTTTTGTCGCTAAACTCATACATCTCTTTGCCGACGATGTCGCTGCTCTCGCCGACGCTGCGGCGAAATAGCGCAGTCTGCTCGAGCTTAGGCGTCTCGATGAGACAAAAGCCGTAATTGCGCGCCACGCGCTCGCACACGTTTAAAATTTGCGAGTAGATGCGCGCTTGCTCGCCTGAAATATCGTTCATACCGCGAAGTGCTTTGATCATCTATGAAATCCTTTGTGAAATTTTAAAATTTTCAAATTTTTGCGGCGATTATAGTTAAATTTACCTAAATTTTAAGCCCTGCCGCTCGCGGTTTTATGTCGGTTTTACTTATTTGCGTCGCGCGTCGCGATGATTTTAAAATTTCAAATTTATTCTTAAAATGCGGATTGCACGATCTTTGAAAATTGTTTTAAACGATCGGCGTTTATAAAATTTACGGCGCGACGATCGGCGGGCGGCTTCTAATATTGCGTGCTGAGAGTTTGCAAATACAAGCGCCAGGCTTATAAAAACAGCGCGCCGTTAGGTTTAATATATCGCGCGCTGCGCAGCGGTTGGATTTTAAAATTTAATTTGCGATGCGTCGCGCCGGCTCGCGGCATGCTATGTAAAATTAAAACGCCACCGAAATTTACGCACTGTGCAAAATTTAACGCATTGCGTAAAATTTTAAATTTTACCGCACCGTCGATCGCGCGCCGTTTCGGCTTAGGCGCCTATTTTAAACCGACTAAGCTCGGCGGTAAAATTTCTACTTCGCCGCCTTGAAGCTCAAGAATTCCTCGTAGCGGCGGTCGATGATCTCTTTGATCTCGGCGTAATTTTGCGGCGAGTTTTCTATGTAAAAATAGGCGTTGTCGAAGTTTTTATCGCCGAATTTTCGCGCGACGAAATCGTCGTAATCTTGCAAATACCAGCCGTGCGTTTTGGCAAATTTCGTGCGGTCTGTGGTGTAGTAGGCCTTCGCAAAGGCCTTGCCTGAGGTGTTTAGTTCGTCGCTGCTTAGCACGCCGTCCATGGCGCCAAAGAAATACCCGCGATAATCAAAGCTATCGACCATCCGCGCTATATCGTCCGCGAAATCCGCCGCAAAGTCCTTGGAATAGAGCTTGCGCTCCATGCACCAGCGGAAGAAAAACGCGATGTGCGTCGCGCCGTTTTCCTGCGGAATGTCAGTCGGCGCATTTGCCGCGCCCCAATGCCATTTTGCCTTGTCGTAGGTCACGTAAGCCATTTTGCTCTCCTTTTTTTGGACTTTAAGTTGCATAAATTTTAGAAATTAAAAGCAAATGACGCTTGGTAAAGCTCTAAATTTTATCCGATGCAATCTGCGCCGTGAAATTTCAAATTTTATATCAGATCGCTCCTTACCTCATAATCGCATTCGCTTCGTAAAATTTTGCCGCGGCTAAAATTACGTTTAAATTCTATCGCATCTCGTAGAATTTCATGCACCCCGTCCTATGTCTTTCAGTCGCTGTTTTGCCGCCGCCGTCACGTCCTCTTCGTAATCATACCACGCAAACATCGCGCCGTGCTGCACCGAGCCGCCGAGTAGATCGCCTCCTTGGCGGTTTTTCAGATCGATATTTGCGACCTTAAATCCATCCAGTGTCGCTGCGAACTCGCGCAGGCGCTGCGGCGGGGATTTTAGCTTGGTGTAGAGGTAGCAGCGCCCCGCCTGGCCTTTGCGCCCGACGCGCCCGCGCAGCTGATGAAGCGACGCAAGCCCCATCCGCTCGGCACCCACGATTAAAATGACGCTAAGCCGCGGCAGCGAGATGCCCACTTCTACGATCGTCGTGGTTATCAGCAGTCGCCCCTCGTCGCGGAAGCGGCGCAGAACCTCCTCCTTGTCCTTGTCGCTGCCGTGAGTGATCAGCACGTCCGCAAACTGAGCCTTCCAAAACGGCGCCGCCTCCTCAAGGCTTTGATAGACCGAGCTTTCGCTTTGTTGCACGAGCGGATAGACGATGATCGCTTGATTGCCCGCGGCGAGCTCGCGGCGCAGATCCTGCATAAAGCCCGCAAATCCATCGTTTTGTAGGATTATAGTTTTGATACGCTTTTCAAACGGCAGCTGTTTTAAAAAGCTAAAGCTCACAAGCTCGGATTGGATCATGCTTAGCGTGCGCGGTATCGGCGTGGCGCTAAATTGAATGAAATGCGCGCGAAACTCGCCGCTTCCCGTTAGGCGCGCGATCTTTTCGCGCTGGTTGGAGCCGAAGCGGTGCTGCTCATCGACCATTATGAGATTTGACGGCGCGAGCTCGTGGTAGAGCAGGGCGTGAGTGCCGATGATAAGGTGCGCGCCCGCAAAATTCGGCTCGCGATCGCCGCTTTTTACGAGTAGGACTTTGATCTGCGGCGGCAGCAGACGGAGAGCTTCGGCGTAAATTTGCTCGGCTAGGATGCTCGTAGGCGCCATCAGATAGCTGATGCGTGGGTAATTCATCGCTGCCGCGGCGAGGATTACGAGCGTCTTGCCGCTGCCTACGTCGCCCATGACGACGCGGCGGCGCGCCAGAGGGCTTTGTAGATCGCTAGCGATGTCCTTTATTGCGTTTAGTTGATCGCTCGTAGGCTCAAAAGGAAGCGAAGTAAGCCAGTCCGAAATGTCGTGCAGCGGGTAAATTTGCGCAGGGAAGCTCGTTTTTTTCGCACTTAGCTTTTGTAGGTAGTTTAGAATTTCGACAAATTTCAGCGTGTGCAAAATCATAGCTCCGCTCATCTGTGTGACGGCTACAGCCTGTACAGCCTCGGCGGCATGGACAGTTCCGGTGTCGCTTGCAATTTGAGCGATTGTAGGTATGGCGATTGTAGCTTGGGCGGCTGCGGTCTGGATAGTTTCAGTTTGATAATGCGTAGGTTGCACGACACAATCGCGCGAAGCGCTCATCGGTGCGGCGAGCGCGTCTTGAACAGCCTCGGCGCTTGCGGTCTGAGCGATCGTAGGCTCTGCGATCTGCACAGCCACTGCCGTCTGAATATTTTCGGTTTGATCGCATACGGGCTCTGCGTCTGTAGCTTGTGCGCTCAAAGTTTGGATGGTCGCGGCTTGCGCGCTCGCTACTTGGCTTGAAGTTTGGATTGCTGCGTGTTGCACACCTACGTCTTGAGTTTGGACGATTGCGGATTGCAAATCTGCGATTCGAACATCTGAAGTTTGAATCTCTGCGGGTTGCGTATATATGTCTTGGGTGCTTAAATTTTGTTTTGCGACTGCGGCTTGCTCGGTCTTGGACTGCGCGGCAGCGACATGAGTTAGCATGGGTTGCGCGGTTGCGGCTTGAGAGTCTGCTGACCGTGCTGCCATTTTGGCGCTGCTGGATCTTGGGTCGTTTGAAATTTTACCGCCGCTTGCAGTCGCTTCATTACCGGCTTTCAGGTCGTTTGAAATTTCATCTCTGCGCGCTTCGGTATCATATGCGGCAAGAAAATCCTCGTCGCTTTGGACGTCAAAATTTTCGTCGTTATAAATCTCTGTGCCGCGCACCCGAGGCTGACCGCCGTCTAAGATTTCATCGCTCGCAATCTCGCCGTTGCGGAGACTTGGGTGGGGCGAAGCCTTCGTGCTCTTTGGAATTTCTCCGCTTAAAATTTCATTCGCCGCGCCGCACCTTGTTTCGCAGGCAAGAGCTCCGCTGCTTTGAGGATAGTTTGAAATTTT
>NZ_CALKTS010000350.1 GCF_937997595.1 uncultured Campylobacter sp.
AGAGCCGATATGCTTTTGGATATGATCGAGCGCTTCGGGTTTTTGGCGGAATAAAACGGCTCGCGATATGCGGCGGCGCAATAAGCGTCACGGCGGCGATAGAATTTTAAGATCGAAGCGAAATGCCGAAATATTCATTTGAAACCATAGAGCAAATGCTGCTAAAATGCGTAGCCGAGGGCGGCGAGCCCGAGCCTAGCTTTTGCTTGTATGCTTCGAGACTAACGCCCCATCGCGCAAGTTTATAGGCGAGCCAGAGCTTGGCTTTCGCCTGCACGGCGCGCAATACTTGATCATCACCTATGCGGATCGCTGCTCATTTCAAAGATACGCGGACGAGACGGGTGCAAACGCGAGTGGCGAGTGGTATTTCGTCACGCTGCGGGAACTCTACGCCGCGCTGCAGATAGACGGACGCTCACTAGAAGAGCTTTGGAGCGAGGCGGATGATTTTTACTGCTTTGATTTCGAGCTATGAGGTCTCGAAATTTCATGCGGCGATGCGGCAAGCGCACGCGGTGCAGTTCATAAGCGTGGCAATACCGATACGCGGCGCACAAACAAAGGCGCGGACGAATTTGAACGAAATAAAATTTAAAAGGACGCAAGGCAGGCTCCGCTTGGGATTGCGTCGCTAAAGCGTGCGACGCGAACGGCAAATTTAGTGCCGCAAAGTGCCCGAGCCGCTAACGATAAAATTTTAAAACGGGGGCAAATTTAATGAACAATTTTAACGATGAGCCGCAAAGGTCGCAGAAGCCTGAGCAAAACGGCGCCGAGCACCGAAATCCACCGCAATTTGGCAATAAACCCCTCATCGTCAAAGACTACAATATAATAGTATTCTTTATTTACAACCTATTCTTCGCTCCCTTGGCGGTACCGGTGTTTCTGTATATAGGGGATATTTTTCCATACTATACGCCGTTTATTTTCGTAGCATTCGCCGTCATATCGTATCTAAACAGCGCCCATACGCGCCTTGTGCATTTGACGAACAGGAGTATCAACTACGTAAATAAAGGCAAAATCACAAAATCCATAAAATTTGATGAAATATCGCTCATAAAGCTCACCGCCACGCCGCTATTCGGACATATCGTGCCCGCTAGAAATTCCATCGGCATTGTGTTTTCGTTTATCGTGATAGCCGTCGCGTTTGCCGGATTTTTACAGAGCTTTAGAGGATTTATAATTTTTATTATGAGCCTGACGACATTGGTTTTGCCGTTTTTCATCGCCAAACTGATTTTTTCAAAGATCACGGAGGGGAAATTTAGCTTTCGTGCGATCGATACTTTGATCATCTATGACGGCAAGGGCGAATTTATCAGTTTTATGATGAGCGAAACGGACTCTGAAAGGGTTTGCTATTATCTCTTAAATTATCGACATATTAGCCCGTCAAAATTTCAAAAGCAGTTTGTGATATTTCAATAAAGGAGCCAATTAAGCGATATCGGCGTTAAAATTTAAAAAGCCGTTTCGGCTCCTTAAATTGGTTGCAACTTAAATTTGGACGCAAATTTAATAATTTCGCGTGCGTTAAAATTTTGCGGCACATATGTTAAATCATACGATGCGCACACTAAAATTTTACAGCGAGCGATGCGGAATTTTAAGGAGCGCGACGTGAAATTTGAAATTTCACAAAATGCCGTAAATTTCAGAAAATTTCACAAAATTTTGCGGAGCCGCGAAATTTTAAAAGCTCCGCAAATTTAGCTTACGCTACCACCGAATGCCCGCTTCCAGCCAAAACTGCCTGCCCGCCTCATAGACCAGATCGAGCGAGATGTCGCTGCTGAGTCTTGCTTTGTTGCGCTTATTTAGGACGTTGTAGATATCTAAATTCGTAAAAAATTCCACCTCGCCCGCCATCTTTTTAGCGTATCCGATGCGCGTATCCCAGCTGTAGCTTTTGCCGAGATTTACCTTTTCGTATTTATCGTATCTGGCAGGATACTTGCCCGCAGGCGTCTTGCCCGTGCGGGCGATCGCTTCTTGCGAGCCTTTAAACGAGAGGAAGTTATTTACGCTGATGCCGTAGCTTGGAATTTTAGTGATAATATTTAGGCTCGCCGTCCAGGGTCTAGCATAGTCCTGCGCCGGAAGCTCCGATAACCTCATCAACTTCCCGTCGTATTCGACGATCTTTTCATCTTCAAGCGTTTCTCTATCAAGCTTCTCATCGTAGATGGTGTTATTGGTCTTCATCCTGATATGCTCAAAGCCCAGCTCAAAGCCGTTTAGCGTGCCGAAAGCCTCATAATCATCGATCGTCTTAACGCCGAAAGTTAAAATTTTATTCTCGCTTCTGCCGTCATTAGTAAAGGTTTGATAATTGTTTTGGTAGTTCGGATCCGGTGCTAGACCTAGATCTCTTCGCGTAGATTTGATGATCTGATCCCTGCCCTTGCGGCTTACATATTTGCCGAAAAACTCGAAATTCCCAAGCTTTTGCTTTGCCCCGAATACCAGCTCATCCTCATAAGGCACCCTTAGCTCGTTAAATTTCGTTAGAGACGGGTCTTTTGGCAGTTGCGTCCAGTTTTGCGTATAGGCATTGCGTGGGCGCGTGTAGGTAGTGGCAAGTCCCTCTCGACCCTCTCTTAATTTGTAGGTAAAGAGATTGCGTCCGTAGTAGCGGTTTGCACCGAAGCTAAGAATCGAATCGCCATCGCCGAAAATATCGTAGTAGCTGTTAAATCTCGGCGCCGCAGTCGTTTGCTTCATATAATCGTCCCTATTTAATCTTACGCCCGGTCGCAAGGTAAGATCACCGATTTTTATCTCATCCTCTAGATAAACCGCCAAGCTCTTCATATCCACCTTGGTATTGCCCTTGTAATAGCTTTTCTGCGTAAAAAACTGACCGCTTCTACCGAGCCTCGCAAAAGAATCGTCTATAGAGCAGAGTTCATCATTCGGATCGCAAGCATTTACGCCCGCAGGTAGCGGTGCTATTCCGCTGGCGGTCATAAATTCTTTTCTTACATTAAATTTAGCCTCTTGCTTTTTAAACTCAAAGCCCGTGATAAATCTATGCTTGCTGCCGCCAAGATCAAATTCGTTAAACTCCAGATCCGCGTTGTATGAAAAGCTCTTTTGAGTCTGATCGAGATCCCCATAACCGCCCTCCATTGCCGTAGCAGATAAAAATTTACTGCCCCAATTCTTTACGTTTGAGTATTGCCAAGCCCTATAATATTCATTCTCGGCATCACGCGAACTCTCCAGCTTGCTGTAGGATAAAATTTGATTAAACCTAGCGAAATCGCCATCGTAGTCGGTTTTAAGCGCTAAATTTAAACCGCCCGATTTCATATCGGCGTAGGAGTCCTTGATATGGTCGTTAAACATCTTGCTTCGCTCGGGCGCGTAGGTTACGCTAGGCGTGATAGTTAGGCGGTCGCTTGCATACCAAAGCGCCTTTAGGAAGTAGTTGTCAATATTTCGCCTCTGAACTCGCTCGGTGATGGTCGTATCTGCGTTGTATCTTCTGTCGTAGGCCTTGAGCGGAATTTTACTTCTAGTGTTGGTGTAGCCGAACATCAAACCCAGATCCTCGGTAACGGTGCCCTCTAAATTTAATCTCGTGATCCACTTATCGAATCTCGGCTGATTTAGCGGCGTAGCGGAGTTTTTAAAATTTTGCTCATCGCCGTAGATATGGTATCTAGTCCAGCTATCCTCGGTATGCTGCATCGAAAACTTGCCGTGAAAACCCGCGCGCGGATCTCGCGTCTTAGCCTCCACCACGCCGCCGGTAAATCCGCCGTATTTGGCGGAGACGCCGCTATCGTGCACCTCAACGCTCCGTAAAAAATCGCTATCGATCGCCATACCTTGCGAGACGGAATTCATCGTATCAAACGCCGAAAAGCGCGTAGGATTGCCGCCAGGGTTTCTAGCGGGATCGAGATCGTTATTCATATTCGCGCCGTCAAGCATAAAGTTATTTTGCCAATACTTCGCGCCGTTAATGCTTATGTTTGCGGGGCTGATCTCGCCGAGCGTCGTGCTCTGGCGATTTGTGGAGCTGAATTGCACGTTTGGATTGGTGCGCAAAAGCTGCACGAAGTCGCCGTTGCCGCTAGGCATTGACTCGATCATCGTTCTGCTTATCTTTTGCGTACCGCCGTAGCTATCGCCGACGCTCGTAAGGCTCGAGTCGATGTTGCCGACGACGACTATTTCGGGAAATTTATAACTATTTATCGCAGAAGCGGAGCTCTGCGCGCCTGGGTTTTCTTTAGTAGAAACACTCCTGGTTGCGTTATTTTCAGACGAATTCTGCGCGACGCTTAGACTGCAAAGGCACGCCGCGACTATTAAGGAGCGTGCAAGCCCCCCCCCGCAGCGATTTTGAGTAAATTCCTCGCCTTTTACGGAAGCGGAATAATTGCGGCCTGCGCCGCTTTTACATGGCTTACAGGCCCAAAAACCGACAATCATCTTTTCTCCTTTTTTGAAAATAAAAATTAAGACTTAGGAAATTTAGCCAATAATATTTTAAATTTCAATTAAAGTGATAACAATTATACGACTTATGCAATCAATAGAAAAAATGTAACAAAATAGCGATATATCGGCGAGATAAATCTATTTCAAAATAAAATTTATCTAAAATCTATGCACGGTACAGATGGGCTTAATTGAGTTTTATTCTTGGGTATATTTTTAAAGTACGTAAATTTGCGGCGCCAAAATTTACCGTGCAAGCGCCGTTAAATTTAAACGCGACTAGTAAATTTAACGAGCAAAATTTAGATGCGCCTAGCCTGTTAAAATTTCGGCGCATTTATCCTCACCGTCTCATCGGTGTCAAAAATATATGTCTGCGCCGCCTCCGCGATATCCTTCGGCGAGATGGAATTTATGATCTTTTCAAAGGTCTTAAAATCGGCGATCTCCTCATTCCAAAGCGCGTATTTTACGAGCGCGTCGTTCCAAAACTCGGGGCTTTCGCGAGCGGTACGAGCCGTGATGATCTGAGATTTTTTAAAATTTTCAAGATGCCGCTCTACGTCCGACCCGCCGCCTGCGATTTCTGCAAAAATTTCTCTAATTGCGGATAAAATTTGATCCGTATTTTGCGGCGCGCAGGAAAACGAAATATGAAGGCTAGAGTGCTCATACGGGATGCGGCTTAGGCTCGAAGCGACCGAAAAGCCGTAAGTACGCCCCTCATCCTCTCTGATGCGCTCTCTAAGGGCTTCCTGAAGCACCGAAGCTAGGGCTGAAATTTTAATTGCATTTTCAAGCGAGTATGGAGCGGATCTGTTTATCGCGGTAAGCGCGACGTCGCTTCTAGGGGAGTTTTGATAGTTGCGCATAAAAACGTGCCGTCCGCTTAAGCTGCGAATTCCGTCGTCTTTAAAATCCTCGCGTTCGCCACGAGCAGGCAGGTTTGCCAGATACTTTTTTATGAGGACTTCGGCGTCTTTTACCTCAAAATCGCCGCTAAGCACGAAGGTGTAGGATGCGGCGTTGCTAAATTTATCATGGACGATCTTTTTTAGCTCCTCCACGTTAAGCGCTTTGATCTGCGCGGCGTTTAGAGGGCGCATTCGCGCATTGCCGCCGTAGAAAAACTCGCTAAATTCCCTGCTAAATTTATACCCGGGCAGCTTCTCGTTCCGCGCAAGCTCGTCGAGCGATTTTATCTTTAAATTTTGCAGCGCTTTCTCGTCCGTGCGCGGAGAGCTAAGCTCTAAGTTTATCGCTTCCAGCAGCCATTTTAGATCCTGCGAGCCGCAGCTTCCGTAAAATCCGTGCGAGAATGCGGAGATATTTTTGCGGTAATTTACCTGCCGCCCGCTTAAAATTTGCGAAATTTCATAATTGTTAAACTCGCCCGCGCCGCTTTCGTTTGCAAGCATCGCGGCAAAACTGCCAAGCCAGGGATGCGCCAGATTGGACATTCCGCCCCTGCTTACCGCAGCGAATGAGATGAAATCCTTGCGCGTCTTAAGCGGCTTTAAGATCACGGTCGCGTTATTTTCAAGCAGGTAGGTATAAAATTTAAATCGCGGCTCAAAGCTTTTGCTTAAAATTTTGCCCTCAGGCAGGTTTTTAGAAACCAAGCTATCCGGTAGCTTTTTATGCGCGGCATGCGTATTTATCGCCTTAGCGCCGCTTTGCAGCTTTTTAAATTTAGCCTCGTCCATGTTGTATCCGGAGCCGCTAAAGACGCTTGCGTGCACCTCGCCCAGATCCGTCAGGCGCCTAAATTCTAAATTTAACTCCTCTAGGCTGATCTCGCGCAGCAGCTTTACCTCAAAATCCCGCTGTTTTGCGGCGCTAGGCAGGACGGCTCCTGATTTTACGGCATGAAGAATCTCCCTTGCAAAAAACGCGGAATTTGCGCTTTTTTTGCGCTCAAAGGCGCTGTGCCGCGAGCTGATCAAAGCATCCTTCGCAAGGGCGAAATCGCGCGCATCAAAGCCGCTATCTCGCAAGCCTTTGATTAGCCCGAGCGCCTGCGAGATCGCGCCGTCAAAATCTCCGCCCAAAACGGCAACGTCGAAGTTATAGATCGTTTTTTGAAACTGCAAATTCGATCTGGAAAAATTAACGCGCAACAGCGCGCCTTCGCTAGCTTTTGCTCGCTCATAAATCGTAGAGATGAGACTTGAAATAAGCTCGCTTTTTAAAATTTTTCTCGCATTCGCCTCGCTACTTGGGGGCGCAAATTCCTCCCAAAACGAAATTTTGACGGAATTTAGCGACGTTTCGTTCGTATCGTAATTGTAAATTTTCAAACCCTGCCTAGACGGAATGCCCATATCCGGACGGGCGTAGGAGTTTGTATTTTTAAGAGGCGAAAAATTTTGCTCTAGCAGTTTTAAAATTTTATCCCTTTTAAAATCGCCCACGGCTATAAATTTCATAGACCTGGGCTGGTAAATTTTTTGATAAAGCTCCTTGATTCGCTGCGCGCTTACGGATTTTACGACCGCCATATCGCCGATCGGCGCACGATTAAAATACGCGCTGCCGCCGTAAAGCTCCTCATCCATCCGCTCGTAAAGCCTGGCAATCGGCGTATCGCGACTACGCGCCTCCTCGATTATGACGCCTCTTTCTTTTACGAGCTCGAGCGGATTAAACTCCACTCCGTCCGCAATCGAAGCAAAAATTTTAAAAACGTCCTTTAAATTTTCTTCGCTAACGGCGATGTTAAGCGTGTAGATCGTGCTGTCGTAGCCCGTCTGCGCATTTACGTCGGCGCCGAATTTTACGCCCAGGCTCTGTAGCTTTTTGATAAGCTCGTTTTTGCTAAAATCGCGGCTTCCGTTAAAAGACATATGCTCTATGAAATGCGCAAGCCCGCGCTCATTAGGGCCCTCATCGATCGAGCCCGCATCCACGATGAGATAAAAAACGGCGGAATTTTTAGGCACGGAATTTTCTAAAATATAGTATCTAAGCCCGTTTGGCAGCGATCCTCGCAGGACGGCTTCGTCCCAATCAAGCGCAAAAGCTCCCGCACAGAGCAGTAAAAATAGTAAAATTTTTCGCATTTAAGCCCTTTATTTTCTAGTAAAATTCGCTCGCAGCCTTTCGGCAGACTCTTCTCTTTCGGCTTATCAAGCTGCCCGCCTGCGCCATTTTTGGATTTGCTCGCTTTGACCCGTTAGCCTGCGATATCTCTTAGATCCGCCTACTTTTAACCCGCCTGCTAGCTGCGCCAGCATCCGCGATCTTCCTCGCGAGTGCATCGGTTCTAGGTTTGCGCTGCGCGGCTTCTATCGTTTACTTTATCGCAGAAGTCCGCAGGCGCATTTGATCTTTATCTGCGCGACGGCACGGCAGTACGGCGGCGCGCTCGCGCAATATAAATTTTGAAATTTACTTGAGCCCTGGCTAAATTTAAAAAGCGCGAGCCGGTAAATTTTAAAATTTTACGCCGAACGCGGCGGACTACTAGGCTTTGAAATTTCATAGCTAAATTCCGCGGCTAGCTTTCACGACCGCTTTTATATCCAGGCGGGCGAATGTTTAAATTTGGCATCGCCTTTGCTCTTGCTGCGCGCTGTTTTGATGCGGATCAATCAAAAAACTTCCGATGCTTCATCCATCAATACGGCCGCAATACACTTGAGTTCAATACGAACCGACTAAAAGCTGCTCGGCATATTTTGACACCTGCTGCCGTATAACATTTGGCGCGCGCACGAGCTGCCGCCCACACCGCCTACTGCGAAATAAAATTTTAGCCTAAAGAGCATTAAATGAAAATTAGTATAAATAAAATGTGAAATTTTGAAGTTAAAATGGAATTTCGGATTAGATTAAAATGGCCGGGAGATAGGGATTCGAACCCCAGGAGGCTTTCACCTCAACGGTTTTCAAGACCGCCGCTTTCGACCGCTCAGCCATCTCCCGATTAAGGGCGGGTAGACCCCGCCGAAAGTTCGCGCAGATCAAGACCTACGCGTAGAATTTATTCGGTTTTTTCTCCGACCCACTCGGCGCCGTTGTGAACCTTTTCTTTGGTCCATTGAGCCGCATTGTGTGAGTCCTCTTTTACGCCGTGCCAAGTATTAGAGCACCCGCTAAAAACCATCAATGCCAAAAGAGCCGCTAGTATGTATCTCATAATAACTCCTTTTTAGGATCTGGAGGCGACACCCGGATTCGAACCGGGGATCAAAGCTTTGCAGGCTCATGCCTTACCACTTGGCTATGTCGCCACGCCGGCTTATTAGGTGGTGCCCGGAGCCGGACTTGAACCGGCACGGAAAAAATTCCGAGGGATTTTAAGTCCCTTGCGTCTACCGATTCCGCCATCCGGGCACGTTTAATACAAAAACAGAATGTAAAATGGAGCGGGAAACGAGAGTCGAACTCGCGACATCAACCATGGCAAGGTTGCGCTCTACCACTGAGCTATTCCCGCGCAAAGAAATGAAATATTACCCAATGCAAGCTTAAAATTTCATTTTATAGCGGCTTTTGCGGAGAAAATTTTGGCGTAGCGCCGGAATTTAAAAATTTTGTAAGTAAAATAATGTAAAATTACAAAATCGTTATTGGGGTTATAGCTCAGCTGGGAGAGCGCTTGAATGGCATTCAAGAGGTCGGCGGTTCGATCCCGCTTAACTCCACCATTTAAGCTATTTTTAAATTTTAATCACTTCTTTTAGATCTCTTTTGCTTCCTTTAAATACGGATATTTATGGCTTTTAGTAATTTTAATTATTTTTGTTTATTTTTATGTTATAATTGTTTTAGAATAATTCAGTTGTTTACTAGGTTAGTTAAAATCTGTTTACAGAAAGAGCGATAAATATCGCTATAAAAACATTTTTAATGTGTATATCGCAAAAAAATGAAAAAATAGTATAAGTGAGAGCTATATCGCAAAAATCGTTAAGATGAACGAAAAATATATACTTCCATCTTTTGACGAGCGCGATATAAAGACGATGAAATATAGTGATATTTTAAAATTTTTAACCAAAATAATCCGAGTACTAGTCGTCTCGAAACGCTTCATCGCCTAATAAACGATATAGAAAAGTCTTTGCAATAAATTAAATTTTAATGGAAGGAGAGATTATGTCAGTTGAAGAAGATGGCGCGGCGTTTATAGATGAAGACTACGTAAATATCGTGCCGCAGGATCTGCTAGAGCGCGGT
>NZ_CALKTS010000351.1 GCF_937997595.1 uncultured Campylobacter sp.
AGATGAGTTTTATGCGCAGAATTTGCCCGTGTTTTTAAATGCGCTAAATTTGGCTGCGGAGCTTGGAGTGGGGCTGCTTGAGGCTACCGAGGTGATTGAGCCCAATCCGATCGATCTGAATAGGTCCGAGTCGTTTTCAAATCTTTTTAATTGTGATACTCAGGGCGCGCTGATCTACGCGGAAATCGCCGCACAGCAGATCGGCGAGGCGATAGAGTGCAGCAAGGCAGGCGGAGGCGGTACGACAGGTGGCGGGAATTCCGCCTCGCGCGGCATCGATGTAACGGGCGGCGGTAGTGCGGCTGAAGCGGATGGCGGCGCAATGAAAGAAAGCGGCGAGAATTTCGTTCCGTGCAGCGGTGATACGATAGAAGACGGCGGAGAGAATTCCGCCGCAGAAGATCATAAAAACACAACCTCCACAGGCGGCGAGAAGTCGCTTTTCGGCAAGATCAAAGGGCTTTTCAGATAGAAATTTGATCGCTAAATTTTAAAGCAGCTTGCAGGGTCGCACGATTTAAATCGCGATTAAATCATCTCGCGCTCGCAGGTCCCACGCCGTTAAATTTAGCTAAAACGGCGCAGCGGCAGGCGTAAATTTAAAATTTAAAACTTGCCGAAATTTTAAAACGGCGGTTTGCATATCTGAAGTTACGAAATTTTAAAGCGCTGCAAAAAAGCTGCAAAGAGGCTAAATTTAAACCCGCCGCAGCCTTTGCGGAGGGTAAGCTGCGGATAGTTTATCTGTTTAAATTCCATAGCCGAAAGCGCCCGATTTTGATTTCATGTCACTTAAAATTATACGTTCGGGCGCTAATTTGATCGCTCACAAAACGCCGCGATAAAATTTCAATGAATTTTAAATTTTAAAGCTCGTCACCCCAGAAATAAAGCTCGAAAAAAGCAAGCGCAAAGATAAAAAACAATATCAGCGCCGCGCCGCCCGCGCGGACGTAGCTATCGTCTCCTATGCCGAATTGTACGCAATACGCAAACGCCATAAAAAACAGGCAAGCCGCTAAATTTGCGGAGCGTTTCTTTTCGTCTTTCAATGACGATACGCACAAAACGGCGGCTAGCATGAGAACTACGGTCGCGATAATTTGCATGGCGTGCGACCTTTCGTGTAGGGCAGAAATAACCTTTGGCTAGCATCAAGAGATAAAATTTCACTACTGAAGTCAAAATAAATTCGCACGATTTTATAGCGCCTTGCCTACTTTTGCGGCGAAATTTCGCCGCTTTGATCTGCCCGTCTAAGCTCTTGGCGGGCAAATTTTGCGCTTTTGTTGAAGCGGCGGCTTTTAAAATTTCTCGCTCGCCGTATTTGAAAATTATCTTTTGCACTCGCCGCTTTTTAAAATCATCCTCCGAACTCGCCGTTAGCTTTAGCGAAAGTTATCGCTGCGAGAGGGGATCAGCAGATCTTGTAGTTCCTGTTGCACTGAGACTTTCGCGCGCGGATCGAGGATTTGCGAGTAGATGATAAAATTTGCAAGCACCTTTTTACCGTAGTCCCTACTCTCGGCATACGGCACGAGCTCCATGCTAAGCCACGGCTCAAATTTGCCCTTATTAAACATATCGCCGCGCTGAAGCATCTTTTTGACGAGCCCGAGTCCGCCGTTGTAGGCGTATGCGATGAAAACCGGGCTGTAAATTTTGCGCTCCAGCCAGTCGATATGGATGTTGGCGAAGCGGTAAGCGACCTCCGGGCGGAACATATCGTCTTGATCGAAGCCGTCGATTTTGAGTTGCTTTTTTCCGATCTCGTTAGCCAAAAACGGCATAAATTGCATCATTCCGAGTGCGTACGAGGTAGAAACCGATGCGGGCACGAAGCGGCTCTCTTGGCGGGCGAGCGCCAAAATTAGCGCCTTGCGGCGGTTGTCGCCGTCGCCGATGTGTTCCATAAACGGCGTCGGATAGAAGTTATCCTTGCCGCCGCTTGCTTTATTCATGATGTATGAGTACTCGCCGATGCTTTGCTTGGTGTCGAATTTTTTAGCAAATTCCAAAAGTTGTGGGCGCGACATCTGATCAGCGCTATTTTTCGTGCGAACCCAAGCGAAAGGATCGGTGATATCGTAGCCTTCGATGGAATTTTTAGCAGGATTTGGGATGATGATGTTTAAATTCCTATCCCCTAAGACCTCCTTGGCATAAAGCGCATAGAGGCTGTAATAATCGCTGCTAGCAAGCTGGCGCAAGACATTTTGATCTCCATTTAGCAGGTAGATCCAAAATTTCGCATTGTGTACATCGTGAGGCTTCTCAAAGCTCGCTGCTGCGCGGCTAAAAAATGCAAGCGCAGCCCCTTCATCGCCCTGCATGACGGCATTTACGCCCAGCATAAACGCTACGTCCTTCTCCACGGCTAGTGGATCGACGCCCATAAGCGAGCGGCGCAAGTGCGGGTATTTGCGGTTGATTAGCGCGTCGTTAAGAACCGCCTTAAAGCTTGGCTGGGCGCTTAGGCCGGTAACGAAGGTCGCATCAGCGTCGATGTCAATCAGAGCGTCTTTGCCCGCACCTTTTAAGTAGTCGTAATATAAAAAGTAGTTTTGCGCGTTGCGGCTCTGCATAAAATACTCGCTCGGATTTTCGTCGTTAAATCCGCGCAGTAAATTTACGGCGTTTCGCGAAGCCGCGTCTTGGTGACTCTCTAGTTGCGAAGCGAGTGTCTCGCGCACGGACGGACTTAGCTTGGCGATAAAATTTGGATAGGAGCGCGCCTTTTTGCAGGTTAAATTTGCATCTAAAATATTTGCCGCCGTTACTCCTGCGCAGCGATCCGGACGCTTAGGAGGGCGAACGGCGCCGAAAATTCTATCTAGCTTCTCTTTTAGTTTGCCCTTGTAGCGAAAGATGCTCTGTTTTAAAGCTTTAATCTCCGCTTTGTTGTATTTCGTTTCATCGATCAAGCGATAGATGTAATAGTCCTTGGCTAGGGATTTTGGCTCGTCTTTGATCTGTTCGTAGCTTAAAATTTTACCGCTACTTGCGGCGCACAGCAGTCCTAAAACAAGGCTAAATTTCAGAAATATTTTCAAATGACCGTCCTATTGATGATATAGATTATCGCGCTGTCAAAGAAGTTAAGCACGAGTAGGATAAGAAGCGGCGAAAGATCAAACCCGCCGAAAGTCGTAGGCAGATAGCGACGCACCAGCGCGAACGCAGGCTCCGTAAGCGCAGAGATGACGCGGTAGATTTTATAAAATTTACCGAACGGATTTGGGCGGATGAAACTTAAAACGCACGCGATAAAGATCACGATCATATAGGCTTGCAGCGCGTAGTGTAGGGTGATGAGCGCGCCGTAGATCAGGCTGTTTGCTAGCATACGATCTCCTTCAGATCGGCGCGGATCAGCGGATACAGCTCGCTAAGCTCCGGCCCGTGAGGCGCGCCGGTTAGTAAAAACCTAAGCGGCATAAATAGGCTCTTGCCTTTTAAATTTGTAGCCTGCGAAAGCGCCGTTTTGAAATCATTAAATTCCGCGCTTGCGCCGTTTGAGCTCAATAAATTTAAGATCGCCTCTCGCAGCGCCTGCGCCTGCGTCGCCCACTCCTGCGGGATATCTTTCGCGCCGTAGATCGCTGTGATCTTCTCTTTGATTTGTGGGATAAGGCTTGCTTCTTGAGTGTAAAATTTTATCAAAGGCGCAAATTTCGGCTCAAGCTCAAAAAGCTCCGCCAATCGCTGTTCGCTCGCTCTTTTGATATGCTCGCGGTTTATAAAGGCGAGTTTGTCCTCGTCAAATTTTGCCGGGCTTTTTGAAATTTTAGCGATATCGAAAAACTCCACCGCTTCATCCATACTAAAGACCTCGCGCGGCGTTTTATTGCCCAGCAGGATCAGATAATTCGCGATCGCTTCGGGCAGGTAGCCGCTTTGAAGCAGCCATTTCACCGAGGAGCTAGCTTCGCGCTTGCTCATCTTCTTGCCTTCGGAATTTAATATGATCGGCAGGTGCGCGTATTTGATCTCGCCGTCGTAGCCGAGGCTCTCGCGTATCCAGTTTTGCTTCGGGGTGTTTGAGACGTGATCCTCGCCGCGGATTACGAAGCTCACGCCCTGCATCATATCGTCGCAGGCGCAGGCGAAGTTATAAGTTGGCGTCTTGTCCGCGCGCATGATGACGAAGCTGTCGATGTTTTGCGGCTCAAATGTGATACGCCCCTTGATCGCGTCGGTAAATTCCAGCGCGTGATCCGGCTTTTTAAGGCGGATAGTAAAGGGCTTCTCGCAGTTTAGCACCTCTTCATCGCTTAAATGCTCGCAGTGCCCGTCGTAGCGATACGCCTCTCCTGCGTCTTTGGCGGCTTGTTTTTTCGCCTCAAGCTCCTCCTCGCTGCAAAAACAGCAAAACGCCTTTTTCTCGGCGAGTAGCTTGGCAGCAAACTGCTGATGAAATTTTAAATTTTTGCTTTGATAATACAGGCTCTGCCATTTAATGCCGAAGCGCTTTAAAATTTCGATTATCTCTTGATCTTTGCCTTCAATATTGCGCGCAGTGTCGGTATCCTCGATACGTAAGATGAAGCCGCTTTGATCCTGCAGCGAGCAGATGTAGTTAAAAATAGCCGCGCGTAAATTTCCGATATGCATATCGCCGGTGGGCGACGGAGCGAAGCGATACAATTTAGGTCCTTTGGGTTTAAATTTAAGCTCGGATTATACTTTTTACTTCCTAATAAAAAGCAAAAACAAAGCAAAAATAGGCTAATATCGGCGCATTTTATTTAAGGAGACAATATGGGTTTCATTCAGGAATTCAAAGAATTTGCGATGAAAGGAAACGTCATCGATATGGCGATGGGTGTCGTCATCGGCGGGGCTTTCGGCAAGATCGTAACCTCGCTCGTAAGCGACATTATGATGCCGGTTTTAGGACTTCTTACGGGAGGTATGAATTTTACCGATCTTAAGATCGTGTTAAAAGAAGCGGTGGGGCAGACCCCGGCCGTTACGATAAATTACGGCTCGTTTATCCAGGTAACGGTCTATTTTATCATCATCGCGTTTTGTATATTCTGCGCGATCAAGGCGATCAATAAGCTTAAAAAGCCTGCCCCTGCTCCAGAGCCTGCCGCACCTGCCGAGCCTAGCGAAGAGATTAAACTTCTTACCGAGATAAGAGACCTGCTTAAAAAATAGGTCGCGGCGATGCTTGAGAGAATTCCTTATTTCAAAGCTCTAAGCGCAGCGCAAATCGATCGTTTGGAGCAGATTAGCATCCATAAAAGCTACAAAAAGGGCGAAATTTTATTTTTCGAGGGCGAGCGCTCGCAGTATCTATTAATCCTGCTAAAAGGAATTTTAAAAATCTATAAAACCTCCGCAAAGGGGCGTGAGATCCATATGCGCGAGATCCGCCCCATCTCGCTCGTGGCGGAGATGGTAAATTTCGAAGAGACGAGCTATCCTGCAAGTGGCGTGTTTTCGACAAACGGCGAGGTGCTAAAGATCGATTATGAAAAATTTAAAAACGAGTTTATGAGCGATCCAAAGATTTGCCTGGAGCTTTTAAAATCGATGTCCGAGAAGATCCGAGCGCTAAATGCAGTCTTTGATAATCAAGTCGTGCTTAACTGCGACGGCAAGATTGCTAAGTTTATCAGCGAGAATTTCGATATTTTTATGAGCACGAAATACACTAGAATAGCCAAAATTCTAAATGTTACCCCCGAAACATTTTCGCGCACCATCACTAAATTTAAAAGGAGCGGCGCGCTAATTTTAGACGATAAGCAAGAAATCACGGGCTTTGATAAAGATAAGCTAGACGAGTATATCCAAGGCTAGAGTTTGAAAAGCGCCTATATTTTCCCAATCGTCGGCACAGTTTTATTCCTATTTTTTAATCTTTACATCTACAGATCGATCAGCGCGCGCTTTACGCCATATAAAAATTTCGTGATCTTCCGCCCTGCCTTGAGCTTGCTTTGCGTAGCTTTGGCGATTTTAGATGCAATATTTTTTGCGGGTTTTGGGCTTAATGGAAGCTTTAAAAACGAGCTGCTTTATAAGCTATGCGTATTTTGCATGGCGGCATCCTTTTCGCTCTTTTTTATCTGCCTTGCTTACGATGTGCTAAGCGCCGCTGCGCATGTAGTTAAATTTAGCCAAAACAGGCGAAAATTTTTAAAAACCTTTATCGATATAACCTTCGTAATAATGGCGTTTAGCTATATTTTTAAGGGGCTTTATAATGCACTAAAAATTCCAAAAATCACCGAGCGCGAAATAAAAATCAGAAATTTAGCTCGCGAGCTAAGCTTCGCCGTCATCTCGGATGTGCATCTGGGCGAGTTTTTGAAGAAGGAATTTTTGCAAGGCATCGTAGCGCAGATAAACTCGCTAAATTACGATGCGCTACTGATCGTGGGCGATATGTTTGATCTGCGCTCGGATGAGCTCGGGGATATTTTGCAGCCTCTTGAGGCGATCAAAAAACCTATATTTTTCGTCACGGGCAACCACGAGTATTACCGCGGCGACGCAAGCAGGCTTATCGCAGCGATGCAAAAAGCGGGCGTGCGCGTGCTGCAAAACGAAAGCGTGGAATTTGAGGGGCTAAATTTAATGGGCGTGCACGATCTTAGCGGCTTTCGCTTCGGATACATGCAGCCAGATCTAAGCGCTGCGCTAGCGCAGGCGGATCCCGATAAGCCTAAAATTTTACTCGCGCATCAGCCCAAATACGTCGTGGACTTCGTGCGCGACGAGGTCGATCTGTGTATCTGCGGACACACGCACGCGGGGCAAATTTTCCCGTGGACGCTTTTGGTGCTGCTTAGCCAGAAGTATCTTTACGGGCTGTATAACGACGGGCTAAAGCAAATTTACGTAAGCAGCGGCGTAGGGTTTTGGGGTCCGCCGATAAGGGTCTTTGCCGATGCCGAGATCGCGCTGCTTAAGCTTAGAAAGGCATAGATGAGAAGTTTTATTTCGAGGATTTTTGGGGTTATCGCCGCGGTGAAATTCCCTAAATTTATACAAAATTTTATAAACCGCAAATATGTGGAATTTTTCAAAATCGATATGAGCGAATTTGATCCGCCGCAGAGCTACGCGAGCCTAAACGCGCTTTTTACCCGCCGCTTGCTGCGTCCGCGCGAGATAGCGGCAGACGAGACGGCTTTTATAAGCCCTAGCGACGGCGTGATCTTTGAGAGCGGAACCTGCGCCGATCTGCGGGCTTTTAGCGTAAAGGGCTGCGAATATAGCCTTAGCGAGCTGCTAGGACACACGTTTACGGCAAGCGAAAGCGGCGGAGCGGTTAAAAATTTAGATGGCGGGGCGGTTGCTACGAACGGGAGCGGCGAGGTTGGAACCGGATGCGCAAAAGATGCTAGCGCAGGGATGAAATTTCGCGCCGCACAAGCGAAAATCATAAGCGACGAAAGCGGCGTAAATTATTCCGCGAGCGGCGTGCGGGTTGAAATTTATAGCGATGAAAGCAGTGTGAGCCGCGAAACGAGTGCAGAGGACGCCCAATGCCGCAAAAATACAAGCGGCGCAAATTTAAGCTACGCAAATATCTATCTAAGCCCGCGTGATTATCATCATTATCACGCGCCGTGCGATCTGGGCGTGCTGCAGGCGCTTTATATCCCTGCCGATCTCTACAGCGTGGCGAAGAAGCTTTTACTTAAAATTCCAAACCTCTACGCTAAAAACGAGCGCGTGATTTTGAAGTGCAAAATGCGAAACGGCGGGATTTTATGGATGGTTTTCGTGGGTGCTTTAAACGTCGGCAAGATGAGATTTGATTTCGATACGCGAATACAAACGAATGCGTGCGCGAATAGAGCTGAGGCGCTTTACGAATATGAAAATTTAAACTTTAAAAAGGGCGATCATTTGGGAAATTTTGAGCTGGGTTCGACGATCGTGCTCGTAGCGCAAAGCGAGTTTTTAAAATTTGAAACCCCGACTGATATGTCCGTAAAATTCGGACAAAAAATCGCAGAATTTAATGAAATTTCACAAAATTCCATTTAAAATGCAGGATTTTTTCTTTAACTAAAATTAATTTTATTTAAATTTGGCTATAATCATCTCACTTTAAATCAAAGGATTTAACATGAAAAATTTAAAAGCTTTTACGATGATAGAGCTTGTTTTTGTCATCGTCGTTTTAGGTATTTTGGCGGGCATTGCGGTGCCTAGATTAGCCGCTACGCGCGATGATGCCACGATCGCTAAGATGCGCGGAGACATCGCCGCCATTAGAAGCGGACTTTCGCTAGTTAGAAGCGAGAATATGATGAGAGGCGTGACTACGTGGCCTGCTTTGGAGGGTTCGGACAATGCCACTCTTTTTGAAGGCGTTTTGCAGCAACCTATCTATCCTATGAGAGATGGCGGTAGGAACGGCTGGGCTTTGGTTACGAACGGCAATGCTAACGCAACGTCTACATATAGGGCTAGCGTAGCGGGCAAGAGTACTACTTTTGATTACTATCCGACATCGGCTTTGGCTACGGCAGCGGGTAGAAACGTAGGTTCATTCGACTGCGATCACAAAGACGAGCTTTGCCAATCCTTAGCTCAATAGCTAAATGCTCTATTATGAAGTTGCGGTTTTGGGCGCCAGCCTAAAGCCGCTTACTTATAGTTTAAATTTTAAAATCCCAGCTTATCAAATCGTATCCGTTCCCATAAAATCAAGTATCAAATCCGCCGTAATTCTGCGCGAGGTTGCAAAGCCGAGCTTCAAAACTAAGAAAATTTTAGAGATTTCGCAGCTTAAATTTACGCAGTTTCAAATTATACTAGCAAATTTTATAGCGCATTATTATGTTTGCGAAAAGGGCGTTGCATTCGGGATCTTTGAGCCTTCAAGTGAGACGACGCAGAATTTGCGGAATTCGCAGGAGGATCCTACGACCGAGCGGAATTGCGCTTGCGAGCAAATTCCCGTTAGTGAGTTGGTCTCCGCTTGCAAACAAGCTTCTACCCGCGAACAAAATTTTATTTTCGAGCAGGATTCCATCACCACACAAAATTCTACGCTCGATGGGAATTTTAATGCCACACACAATTCCGCCTCAATTCAAAATTCTGAATTGAGGAGGAATTCTACTACCGCAGAAAATTCTGTTACCGTCATAAATTCCGCCATCGCGCCAAATTCCATGCAAAGGCA
>NZ_CALKTS010000352.1 GCF_937997595.1 uncultured Campylobacter sp.
AACGTAAACAAACCCATTTTACCGTTACTTCAGATACTAATGTCTCAAAAGTGCCGGGTCTTAGTAAATACGTAACCCAAGAAGAGGTCGATAGCTTCGCATTTCGCTACTGGGATATTGATGATGAGGCAGAATATACGAATTCTCATTGGGAAGAAAACGCTACTTTAAAAAAGCTTCGCTTAATGCTCAAAGCTAAAGATACCAGAGGCGTTTTAAATTTTTTAAAAGATAATAATCTAAGCGTAAATTTACAGATGTATGCAGGCACTAGCCCGCTTATTTATAGCGCGTTTTACGACGATGAAAATACCGCTAAAGAGCTTATAAAGCTAGGGGCGGATATGAGGCATAAGGACAGATATAAACTTAGTCCGCTAGCCTATGCGATAGAAAATAACTCTACCAAGACCGCAAAACTATTACTGGATAGCGGGGTTAAATTTGAAGAGGTGAAGGTGGTACAATGGTATTTAGATTGCCCAACTTATAAAACCAGTACCCCGATTTTAGTTGATAATGGCGAAGCTTATATAAAATTGGATAAGGATGCTTGTGTTTTTAGAACTGGGCCGAAGGGAGATATTGATCCTTTATATTATTTGATTACAAACGGTTTTCCAAAAATGATAGAAATAATCTTGGATCACGGATATAAACCCCAACTGAGCGATCAAAGGTACGATTACATATATATTGTAAGCGATGCCAAAAATTCTATTTTGCCAAGGTCGTATTATATTCTTTTAAATTCAACTCCTAACTATGAGCCTGTATTAGATATTTTATTGAAATATAATGTAATAGGGCAGCCTACGCAGGAGGAATTGGATCTCGCTTACGAACACTGCATTACGTATTATCTGGATAGCTTAGGCAAGAAATGGGACTATATATTTCATATGAGAGATTATCGAAAAGGAGAGAAAATTTTAGGCGGATATGGAACCGCGATAAATGAAAGGGTAGCAAAACAGCACGAAGAGGAACGCAAGAATTTCCCGTTTGGCGACCCGAAACCTGAAAAAAGCATTCAAATCACGCCCGATCCGATAATACTCAATTATTACGATACCGCCGTAAGAGAGTATGGCAGATATTGCGGCGATAAGAAATTAACGAATTTGAAAGAAGAGGATATAAAAACCGAAAAAGAATTTGATAGTTTAAGAGCTCGGTTTAGAGATAGAAATGTCACATTTCCTGACACAAAAGCAGCTATAGCATACCTTAATTTTGCAGAAAAATATAACTTAGTTTTAGATAGCAAGAGTCGCAATAAGTTAATGATTAAATATAACGGCAATCAGATGCTTTTCAATGAATATGTAAAAAATCTACTTCAAGATAAGATAGACAAATCTCAAGGAGTGAAAAAATGAGTGCTAAATTTTATAAGATAGGAATTTAAAATATAGTTTATAAAATTCTAAAATTTCGGTAGTTTGAATATAGTGAAGAAAGTAATAGCTAAATTTATCTGGAATTTACCCATGCCATAATCTTTTATGTTGCATCAAATATATCTCGTTTGCCATATGTCCGAAAATGCATAAGATAAATTAAGCTATAAATTTCTCACTAAAAAAGCGGTTGTGTCTTAAATTTTATCCGTCCACAAATCAAATTTACAATTTTATCTTCCTAACTTCCAGCTCGCCCCCAAAAAAGTTCGCATAGTAAAGCAGGTCTTTTTCGATCTCGAGCCCCGCTAGATAGCGCAGAGCGAGGTTCGCCTCAAAGCTTGCCGCAAACATCACGATCGCAGCCGTTATGCCCGCAGGCGTCG
>NZ_CALKTS010000353.1 GCF_937997595.1 uncultured Campylobacter sp.
ATCCTCGCCCGTATAGCCATCTCGTGGATCCGGCAATTGAGGGCTACTGATAAAGATAAGATAGGTCTGTTTTTGTTTATCTACTACCCAATTTAACCATCTAATATCTTGATTGCTCAATAAAGGTTTTCTAAATTTTGTCCTAATTTTATTAACAGTGTCTATAACATTATATTTCCCCAAGTCCTCTTTAGAAATATATTCCGCAACAAACGCCATCTAGCCCTCCTTTAAAAATTCTATAATTTAAAGTAGATCGCTCGTATACAGACCGAACAAAGATGAGAGCTCAAATTTAACGTCTTTGTTGCTCAACAATTTATTATTCGGCACTGCAATAATGCCCGATTTAAACCTATACAATATATACTTTTTAAATTTGAATCCATTGAGCGCCAAGAAAATGAAATGATGTAGCATGGTGATTAAAAAGAATATTGGACTTACCAAATACCTAACCATTCTCTTTCTCCTATTTTTTATATCTTTGATCCATATATTTACGTCTTGCTCATTGTATGGTATCAACGCCCAAGTTACCGATACGAGATCGTCTTTTTGCAAAATTTCGGTTTTAAATTTCATATGTTCGTCTATATGGTCGAATAAAATTTTATCATCATAAAATTTTGTAAAAAACTTATTGTAAAATTCTTGATAGGCTATTTTTATCTCCCAAAAAATACTAAATAAAATTCCGAAAATTCCTAGCGTTAATGACGCCCTTCTCATCATTTCTTTATGTGGATCTAGCTCTGGCGTTAAATTTAGCAAAACAAAAGACAAGAATATAAGCACGCACATGATTTTATTTGATATAGTAAGCCTAAAAAAGTAGTCGTTTTCTATGATTATAGGCTCTTTGTCGCAGTCTTTCATAATATTCCCCTGTTTTAAAATCGCGCATAATTTTATCTTAACGGCGCTTTGCGAGGGATTAAAATTTTAGCCTTGCCGCACCTCATTAAATTTTTAAAATTCTATTTCTATGCATATGCCGATTATTCAAAGACGAACTTCCCGCCCGTTTTTGATAGAATTTTAAAATTTCGATTTAAATCTCTAGTCCATGCAGAAAATACGCTTTAATCCAAAAAAGCATAGAAAAACGCAGCCTTGCACAGAAATTCAGGCGCTTTGGCGCTCGCCACCTCTTTTAAATTTAGCGTCCAAAAATACGCAGAATTTCACGCCGTATAGGTAGAAAATCCAGCTTATGTAGATCCACAGAAAGAAAAATAGCGCGACCGAAAACGAGCCGTAGATGCTAAGATAGGTTTTGTTATAAAAGACGTATTGCGCGAAAACCAGTCTTGAAAGCCACCATAAAATCGATGCTACGAGCGATGAGGCAAGCACCGCTTTTGCGCGGATCTCGCGGTTGATCGCCGTAGCATAAGTAATCGCAAAGATCCCCCAAACGATTAAGTAGGGTAGAATTTTAAGCAAATTTATCCAGCTCGTAAACTCGGTTTTATTTAATAGCTCCTGAAGCTCGCCGCTGATATAAAACGATGCTCCAAGCCCCACAGGAGCGAGCGTCATCAGCGTCCAGTAGGTGCTTAGGCTCTTAAAAAAGCTTCGCTCAGGTGAATGCGAAATTCGCGCGATAATCGCTTCAAAATCTCCGAAAAACAGCACCGACGTAACTAACACTGCGCAAAAGCCCGTTACGCCAAGACTTAGCCCGTTTGCCATAAATTCCTCGATATAGTGTGCCATGCTCGCTTGATTTGCAGGCAGGAAGTTTGAAAAGATAAAGCCCATAATCTTGTCGTAGTAGCCTTTAAAGCTTGGCAGCTGCATAAAAACGCTAAGCGAAACCATCAGCACCGGCAGTAGCGCCAGAATCGTGTGAAAGCTAAGGCTTGATGCATGGTGCATGAGCTCGGTATCGTAGAGGCGGAAGAAATTTTTAAGTCGGTTTTGCACTTGCTTAAGCGCCGGTATTAGTTTTTTCATACGGGCGATTTTACATTAAAAATTTAGAATTTCATATAAATTTGCGCAATTTTTCTTTTGTATCTCAGTATATCGTCTATGAAATTGTAAACTGCAGAAATGCAACTACAAATATATAAATTTATATCTCGAATTTAGTCTAAATTTAGGAAAATTTTTCTAATATGCTAAAAAATAATATTAAATATATCCATAACGAAGGGAAAATAATGGAACGAAGGAAAACGATGAAATTTAAAATTTCATTAGCGGCATGTATGTGCCTACTATGCAGCAGTTTGGCTGCAGCGCAAAGTGGCGGTAATTCTGCGCCTGAAAAGTCGCAGAATATGGGCGTAATCGAGGTAAATTCCGTCGGCGATAATATCAGCGAGAGCGGCATCGACGAGGGCTTTTTGAGCAAAAATGTGCAACAAGGCCTGCTTGCGGGCAAGCGCGCACTTGATCTTCCCTATCAGATCAACACGATCAGTAAGGAGATCATAAATCACCAAGGCGTCACCGGCTACGAGGAGGCGGTCAAATACTTCCCCTCCGCGCAGATTCAGATGCGCGGCGGAGCTACGGTCGGACGCCCGCAGACACGCGGCTTTGAAGGCAGCGTCGTAGGCAACAGCTTCTGGGACGGCTTTTATACGGTTTCGACGACGGCGATTCCGATGGCGATGTTTGAGAGCTTTCAGGTGCAAAACGGCGTCGCAGGCTCGCTCTACGGCGCACAAAACCCGGTTGGCATTTTCAGCTACACGCGCAAGCGCCCGGTAAAAGATCAATACATAATTTGGAGCGATTATATGTCGCGAAGCAACCTAGGTCTTGGTCTTGATCTATCCGATAAATTTGAAAAATTCGGCTACCGCGCGGTATTTTACGGATCAAACGGCGACAGACAGCCAAAGGGTTCAAATTTACAGCGCCGCTTAGCCAGCGTCACGATGGAATTTTATCCGACGGGCGATCTAACGTTTGAAACCGCAGCGAGCTATTACGAGCACAATACCAAGGGCTTTGCAGGGCAGTTTGCTCTGGGCGTGCGAGACGGCAAGATCGTAGACGGCATGGAGCTTCCAAAGGCGGTGGATTCCTCAAAACGCGGTCTTGGGCAGAGCTTTGGAGGAATGCATCTAAAAACCACTACCGCAAGCGCGAAATTTAAATTTACGCCTACCGATAAATGGTATTTAGAGGGCGGCTTTCAGTTTCAGCGCACCGATCGCGACATTCACAGCGTCGTAAACTATTTGCTTCCCGAAGGGTTTGATTGCGCCAATTATGCCGCTTTGCCGAATAATAGAAAGCCTCCTATATGTGTAGCTAATCCAAACGCGAAATGGACGCAGCCGGGTGATTATTATACTCAACACAGCGGCGGTGCTACGGCAGCATATAGATATGACCTGCCAAGCGGCTATCTCAAGGCCAACACGCAGTTTGACACGGGCAGCGTAGGGCACGATTTTAGCGTGCAGACCAACGGCTATCACTGGACGCAGGATAGATATAAGATCGCAAGCACCAACTACACCTCGCCTACCATCGGCAATATCTACGATCCTAAAATTCTAAATTACACCGGCGCTAGGCGCGGAAGCGGGTTATATCATTTCGCAGTCATAGATATGTATAACGTCTCGGTGCTAGACGATATTACGATAAACGATAAATTTGACGTGATGTTAAGCGCATCTAAGGCGTGGATGAGGCAGGAATCCTACAATAAAAACGAGCAAAGACTTGTCAAAGCCTATAGCGATTCGGGCTATAGCTGGGCGGGCAGTTTGATCTTCCATCCGATAGAGGATGCCAGCATCTATTACACCTATGCAGATAGCTTACAGCAGGGCTCTACCTATGTTTATAAGAGTGGCCCGCATAACGGCGAGGTCGCCTCTACATCTCCGTATCGCTCCAAGCAGCACGAGATCGGCGCTAAAATTCGCGTAGCCGATATGATCGATTTTAGCGTAGCGTATTTCGATATCCGCAGACCTATCGCGTATCTAAATAGCTCTACGGGGATCTATGGCATAAACGGCGAGCAGCGCAACCGCGGATTTGAGTTTATGAGCGGCGGACGAATTACAAAAAATTTAAGCGTGCTGGGAGGCTTTACCTACATCGATCCTAAGATGCACAACGTAAGCATCGAGGGCGCTAATCGCAAGGTTGCAAACGGCATCCCTAAGCTCAATGCAAATTTGATGTTTGATTACGTGATCCCGGGCACCGATAAGCTTGCGATCAGTACGAATTTCCACTACACCGGCAAGATGTATCTGGACGATCTAAATACCCAGCACACGCCTAGCTTTTTCGTTACCGATCTTGGTATCAGATACACGAGCGAGCATCTTTTGGGCGATAAGACCACGCTGCGCTTCAACGTAAATAACGTATTTAACAAAAAATATTGGGCGGGAATGTATCCTGCTAGCGCCGACGGCGCGGGCGGTCTTAACGTAACTAGCGTACTAGGCTCGGCAAATGGCGTGACGCTCGGCGAGAGCAGAAGCTTCATGCTCTCTGCGGAGGTAAAATTTTAAAATCTAGCGGGTTTAAAATTTCTACTTCGGCGGCGCGAATGGTTATAGCGCCGCTTTTAAATTTATGAAATTTTATCGCTCTAAGCGGCAAGATTAAATTTAACGAGGCTTGATTTTAATATATTTTAAAATTTAAGCCTCGCTTTTGGAATTTTAAACCTTGATTTTAAAATTTCGATCTTAAAATTTTAAGTCGCCGCGCCTCAGCTTGCCCGCAAAATTTATCCGCGCGCGGTTTAAAATTTAGCCGTTTTTGGTTATAATCTTTGCAAAACCACGAAACGGAGAGCAATGAAACAAGTTTTAATCATCGCAAGCGGAAAGTTTGCGCGCCATTTTTTATCCAAAGTTTGTAAAATCAAAGATGTCATCAGATCGTATCGCGTCATAGCTAAAAATATGGATGCCGTGCCCTTAGAGCTTGAAAACGAGTCAAATTTTTCGGTCGAGATTTTTGATCCTACTAGCATTGAGCGGTTGCGCGTGGTGCTAGCAGAAGAGGAATTCGACCGCTGCATAGTGATAATGGAGGATGAGTTTGACGCCAAGGTGACGCTAGAAAATTTAAAGACGCTTGCTCCCGATTTAGAGCTTTACGTGGCCGATTTTTGGGGACTTTTGCGCGAGAATAAAAACGAAGCTCACGTAAAAATCGTAAACACGCTTGCGCTAAATTCTTCGCGCTTCATCGGCTTTTTGCCCGATAGCCCCGTTTTTGCTGATAACATTGGGCTTGGGCGCGGAGAGATAATGGAGGTAAAAGTGCCCGTAGGAAGCTCGTTTGCGTATAAAAAAATCAGCACGCTTTCTAATGCGAAATATCAAATTCCAATGATCTACCGTCACAATAATTACATCGTAACGACGCCCGGCTCGCGGATATATCCGAATGATACGATCTTGGTCGTTGGTGAGCCGAGCGCGCTGCGAGTGGTGTTTGCTGAAGTAAAAAAGCAAAGCGGGCAGTTTCCATCGCCGTTTGGGCTAAATATTTTCGCACTAATCGATATGAAAAAAATGAGCGGCGACGAGATAGCTAGGACGGTTAGGGCGCTTGAGTTTTTGGATTTACATATTAGAAATCATAAAATTTATCTGCGAATTTTAAATCCTCTGCTAAACGACGCTTTTAGCGAGCTTAAAGCTCTGTGTGAGCGAGATAAATTTGAAATTCTCATCGATTACTCGGGCGAATTAAATTTAAAGCGCGACGTGAGCGAAAATAAAGCAGGCTTGGTAGTTTGCTCAAGCGGAGTTTTCGAGGCGAAAAAAGCGGCGCTTAAAACGCTTGAAATTCCGGTGCTAAGCCTTGGAGAGGGCGAGCTAAAAGATGTGCGTAAAAGTGTCGTACTAAGTGCCGGCGAGCGGCTTCGTGAGGAATCAAGTATCGTCTTTGACATCAGTTCGCAGCTAGGGCTAGACGTGTATTTGTATCTTTTCGGCGAGAGCGAAAAGGGCGAGTTTGCGCAAAGCTACGTGAGCTTATCGAAGCTTTTTAAGCAAAGTTTATTCGTGATTCCTTGCGAGCGGCAAAATCCGATTTTAGCGCTAGGTAGCGAGCGAGATCTGCTGCAATTCGTGCCATTTAATGATAGAATTTTGGCGCGCAAGCTCACATCGATTTTCAATCAGAATTTGGATCAGATGTATTTTAAACTCGGCAAAAATCATCAAATTTTCGTTCCGAGCGATTACGGGTATGAAAGGTAATCGAAATTTATGTTACAATTACCCAAAAATCAAAGGCTAGCGTATGAAAATCAATCTTAATTTAGGTAAAAAATACAGCGTTTTTATCGACGAATTGCAAGAGATCAAGCTCAAAGGCAAGGTAGCGATCATCACAAATCCCAAAGTAGGCGGGCTGTGGCTTGATTTTTTATTGCAGCGGTTAAAATGCGAGCAAAAATTTATCATCACGATCCCAGACGGCGAGGAGTATAAAAATACCGCGAGCGTGGAGCAAATTTTAGAGCAGCTTTTTAGCTCCAAGCTTGATCGCAAAAGCACGCTCATCGCTCTTGGTGGCGGTGTTATTAGCGATATAACGGGCTTTTGCGCGAGCATTTATGAGCGCGGCATCGATTTTATCAATATTCCGACGACCCTGCTAGCGCAAGTAGATGCGAGCGTCGGCGGTAAGACTGGCGTAAATAATCGTTTCGGTAAAAATTTAATCGGCTCGTTTTATCAGCCGCGCGCGGTTTATTGCGAGAGCAAATTTTTATCGACGCTTCCTGCGCGAGAGTTCGCGGCGGGTGTTGCGGAGGCGGTAAAGATGGCTGTATGCTTTGATGTCGAACTATTTAAATTTTTCGAGACGCACGATCTAAAAAGCGCCGATGAAATTTCATACGTAATCGCTCGCTGTGTGGAGATTAAAGCGGGCGTTGTAGAGCGAGACGAGCGCGAAAGCGGCGTGCGTGCGGTGTTAAACTACGGACACACCTTCGCTCACGCTATCGAAAAAATTACTAATTATAAAAAATTTTTGCACGGCGAGGCTGTGGCGATCGGCATGGTGATGGCAAACGCTTTGGCGCGGCGTCTCGGTAAACTAAGCGGCGAACAGGAGGAGCAGATCCGTAAAGTGCTTCAAAAATTTGCGCTTCCGATAAAATTCCACGTAGAGGATGCAGCGGAATTTTACGAGCTGTTTTTCCTCGATAAAAAAAGCGAAAACGGCAAGATAAAATTTATCCTGCCAGATGGCATCGGTAAATTTAGTATTGCCGATGATATAGACAAAGCCGCGGTAATAGCCACGTTAAGAGAGTTTGCATGAAAATAATCCTAGCCGTTTTTTTGATTTTTAGCCTTGGTTTTTGCGAGGGAAATTTCACGGCTGCAAATCCGAGTGCGCAGATCGGCTCCGGCGTGCCTCAAAACGATAAAAATCAGACGCAAAGCACGGAGCTCGCCTCATCCCTAAAAGCTCAAATAAAAGTGATAGATGACGAGATTAAAAATAATATCTGGATCTCGCGCTTTTCAAATTTCATCGGCTATCAAAATTTACAAAAGCAATCCAGCCAGCTCGAAGCGGAGCTAAAAAAGAGCGCCGGCACCGATAAGATCGCAGAGATTCAAAAAAGACTTCGCGCCGTAAAAGAGCAGTTAATTCTGCTAAAAGAGTATGAAAAATCTCCGTTTTTAGATATCATCGCGATGCCTGAAACTCCAGAGCCCGCGCGCATTACAAATCCTTTTTCGATAATTTCCGGTTTTTCTACGATTAGAAATTTGCAAGCTCAAAAGATGGAACAGAAAAACGCCATCGAAAATATTAAAGCTTTAATCGATAAACTTGAAGCAAAAAGGGCGCTATATGAGCGTTTGATGCAGATTGATACGGACGCAAGCGCTGCGGCGGAGCTTAAAAGCTTAGATTACGAGCTTAGTGAGTTTAGCTCCGCGTACGAGATCGCGCAGACCACATACGACGTTTACGAAAAAAAGATCAACTCCCAAATCGCCGTGCAGACCGCCGATATAAAAGCGCAGATCAAGCGCGCGGGAAACATCGCCGTATGGATACTCGTAGTCATCGCGCTGTCGTTTTTATGCAAGGTAGTGGCGAAAAAATATATCAAAAACGACGAGAATTTTTATATCGTAAATAAAGCTATCAACGTTTTAAATTTCACGCTGATTGCGCTGATACTGCTCTTTTCTTACATCGAGAATATGACGCACTTCGTGACGGTTCTTGGCTTTGCCTCGGCAGGTCTTGCGATTGCGATGAAAGATATGTTTATGAGCTCCTTGGGCTGGCTTACGATCGTGCTCGGCGGCAGCTTTCGCGTAGGCGATCGCATCAGGGTGCATAAAAACGGCGAGACCTACGTAGGCGACATCATCGATATTTCAGTGCTTAGGATGACGATTTTTGAGGACGTTACACTTACTACATGGAAGGAAAACAAGCGCGCCGGCAGGGTGATTTTCATACCGAACAATTATATTTTTACCGATCTTATCTCAAACTACACCCACAGCGGGCTTAAGACCGTCTGGGACGGCATTAGCATACTTCTAACCTTTGATAGCAACCATAAAAAGGCGATGTATCTTATAAAAAACATCGTGCGGAAGTATTCCAAGGGCTACACCGACATCGCCAAAAAGCAGATGGGCAAGCTGCGCTCGCAATACAGCATTAAAAATCCAAACGTCGAGCCTAGAATTTTTAGCTTTTTCGAGCCATACGGCATTGAAATTTCGGTTTGGTATATGACGAACTCTTACGCGACGCTCGGGCTTCGCAGTAACATCTCGGCTGAAATTTTAGACGCGCTAAGAAGCGAGCCCGATATCAAGATCGCCTATCCCGCATACACGCTTTTTAACGGTAAAAACTATATGGCGGCGGGCGGAAATTTCATGGCGCAAGATCTAGGCTCCGAGCAACAAAGTCCGCAAAATTTAAACGCAGCGGCGCAGGGCTCGGGCTTTGCCACAGGAAGCGGATCTGGGAGCGAAATTTGAAAATTTATTTTAAAACATTTGGATGCCGCACCAATATCTACGACACGCAGCTTATCAAAAGCAACCTCAAATCTGGCGAGATCACGCACGACGAGCAGGGCGCGGATGTCGTCGTTATAAATTCCTGCACCGTTACGAACGGCGCCGACGCGGACGTGCGAAACTACGTCAATAAGATGAACCGCCTCGGCAAAAAGATATTGCTAACCGGCTGCGGCGCGGTCTCGCGCGGCGAGGAGCTGTATAAAAACGGCGCGGTCTTTGGCGTATTCGGGATGTCGCAAAAGGAAAAGATCGACGAGTTTTTGAGCTCACGGTCGAAATTTTACGATATCGGAGGTCTTGACAGCGTCGAAAAAAATCTGGTAAGCGACTACGAGGATCACACCAAGGCCTTTATTAAAATTCAAGAGGGGTGCGATTTTAACTGCAGCTACTGCATAATCCCCTCGGTACGCGGCCGCTCGCGCAGCAGCTCTGAAGACGCGATCTTAAAAGAGGCGGCGAGCCTTGCCGCAAACGGCTTTAGCGAGATCGTGCTAACCGGCACCAATATCGGCAGCTACGGTAAATCCTTAGGCACGAGCCTGGGCGCGCTGCTTCAAAAACTGGGCGCGATACGCGGAATTCACCGTATTCGCCTAGGTAGCATCGAGCCCTCGCAGATAGATGAGAGCTTTCGCGAAATTTTATCCGAGCCCTGGCTGGAGCGGCATCTGCACATCGCGCTTCAGCACACTTCGCAAAAGATGCTTAGCATAATGCGCCGCCGAAATTCCGCGCTAAGGGATTTGGAGCTTTTTTGCGAGCTTGCGGAGCGCGGATTTGCGCTGGGGACGGATTTTATCGTCGCGCACCCGGGCGAGAGCGAAGAAATTTGGCTCGAAGCGGTAGAAAATTTCAAAAAATTTCCGCTCACGCATCTGCACGCCTTTATCTTTTCGCCGAGGCAAGGAACCGCTTCGGCGTCGCTAAAAGGCCGCATAGACGGTAAAACGGCGAAGGCACGACTAAAGATGCTGCAAAACATAACGGCGCTGAATAATTATAAATTTCGCCTTTCGCACAAGGTGCCGCTAAATGTGCTGATCGAGCGGAAAAACGGAGAGTTTTATGAAGGATATGATCAATTTTATGATAAAATTTGGATCAAGAGCGATGAGGATTTGTCGAAAAAATGGATGGAGATAAGAGATTATGAGGTTAAATTTGATGGAAATTTTGCATAAAATCAAAAAAAGCAAGCTAAATATAATTCTGATTTTTTTAGTGCTACTTATCGTTTTGCTCTCGATCGTTTATTTTAAAGACGATTCGCGATACATCACCGAGCGCGAATTTAGCGAGCTAGTCCGCGCGGATCAGATCAAACGCGCGCATATCGAGGGCGGCAATTTAAATTTTACCTACGACGGCAAACGCTATAAAATTTTAGTCGATCTCGTAGATCTTAAGGAGCTATCAAATCACGCTCTAATCAGCAAAGAAAAGGATGATGGCACGAGCGGTATCAGCGCGATCTTGGTAATTTTTACGTTCGCATTTTTTCTCTTCGTATATTATTTTGAAACCGTTTTGACTAGACGCCGTAGGCTAGACGGCGTAGGCGCCGCGCGTCAGAGCGCTAGCTCGGGCGGCGATCTCGGCGATCTTTCGCCAAGCGTTAGCGACGTGAGATTTAGCGACGTCGCGGGCATCAGCGAGGTCAAGGACGAACTCATAGAGATCGTGGATTTTTTAAAAAATCCCGCAAAATACCGAAATTTCGGCATCAAGCTGCCGAAAGGAATTTTAATGATCGGCGAGCCCGGCGTCGGTAAAACGCTTATCGCAAAAGCGGTAGCCGGCGAGGCGGACGTGCCGTTTTTTTACCAAAGCGGCGCAAGCTTCGCCGAGGTCTTTGTGGGTGTCGGCGCTAGGCGGGTTCGCGAGCTGTTTGCGAAAGCTAAATCCTGTGCACCCGCGATAATTTTTATCGACGAGATCGACGCAGTTGGTGGCAAGCGCGGTATAGGGCGCAACGACGAGCGGGAAGCGACGCTAAATCAGCTACTGACCGAGATGGACGGATTTGAGGAAAATAGCGGCGTGATGGTAATCGGTGCGACCAACAAAATAAATATGATCGACGATGCGCTGCTGCGCTCGGGGCGCTTTGATAGGCGCGTTTTCATCGGCCTTCCGAACTACAAAGACCGCATCGAAATTTTAAAAATTTACCTCGAGGGCAAAAGATGCAGCGCGAATATCAACAAAGTAAGTCGCCTCTGCGTGGGCTTTAGCGGCGCAGGAGTAGCGACGCTGGTAAATGAAGCCGCGATCAACGCTCTTAAGCGCGGCAGCGATACGATCGAGCTTAGCGATTTTGAAAACGTGCGGATGAGGGTCTTTTACGGCGTGCAAAAAAGTAGAATTCTAACCGAATACGAAAAGGAGATCCAGGCGTTCTATCAGGGCGCAAAGGCGCTTAGCGCGTATTGGTATTCGTTTGATTTCGAAAAGATCGAGCTTTTAAACGATAAATTTTTAAACGAGGATTTCGAGATCGAATCCAAAACGCAAATTTTAAATCAAATCAAAGTGCTGTTAAGTGGCATGGCGGCGCTACAGATCCATAAAAACGACGCCTTTTCAAATTCCGCTAGCGACGTAAAGCAGGCTATCGCGCTGGCGCAAAAGATGGTTTTCGAACTCGCGATGGGCGATAGTTTCACCCCTAGTGCGCAGAGCGTGAATAAAATTTTGCAAGATTGCTACGACGAGGTAAGCGAGATAATCCGCACGATGCAGGATAAGCTAAATCAAATTTCAAAGCAAATTTTCGTCTATGAGTTCATAACTTTCGAGGATGTTCAAAAGATTTGCGAATCTGATGGTGTGGAGCAAGAAGGCGTCTCCGCGCAAGAGCAAGATTTGCAAAAGCTGGAAAAAGATAGCGAAAGCTCTGAAGAAAAGCCGCAAGACGGCACGCTAAATTTCGATTAAATTTTAAAATTCCAATAAAGGAGAGGAAAATGGTAAAAATAGGTGTTTTAACAATAAGTGATCGCGCCAGCGGTGGCGTTTACGAGGATTTAGGAGGCAAAGAGATAATTGCCGTGATGGATGATTGGCTAACTTGCGAGAAAGAGTATTTTTATGAAATCGTCCCAGATGAGCTAGAGCTGATCAAAGATAAGCTGATTTATCTTTGCGACGAAGCGGGTTGTGATTTGGTGCTAACTACGGGCGGTACGGGTCCTGCTCCGCGCGATGTAACGCCTGAAGCGACCGAAGCAGTAAGTGAGAAATTAATGCCAGGCTTTGGCGAACTAATGCGCGCAGAGAGCCAAAAGATCGTGCCTACGGCAATTTTATCTCGCCAGATAGCAGCGATCCGCAAAAAATCTCTGATTATAAATTTGCCGGGCAATCCAAAAGCGATTAAAGAGTGCCTTCTGCCGGTATTTCCTGCTGTGCCGTATTGCATTGATCTAATGGGAGGAAATTACATAACAGCGGATGAAAATAAGATAAAAATATTCCGTCCTAAACGCAAATAATTCGCAAAATTTAGCAGGAATTAAATGATTTATGATATTATTTGGGTGCAAATTTAAGGAAAAATATGAAAATAAATCACAATGATATTTTGGAATTTCATAAGTATTTTAGCAAAATCAGCCACAGCAAAGGTCGTATCCGTATCCGCGTAAGTCCCAAAATTAGGGAGTTGCGAGATAGCGTGAGCGAGGAGAGCCTGAAGGCTAAAATAGCTGCAATTCGCGGGATAAAAGAGTATAAATTTAACTCTCTAATCGGCTCGCTGACGATTCATTATGATGAAAGCGTTTTTCCGATGCACCTTTGGGAGCAGTTTTTAAGCGGTATCAGTTCGCCTGAGCTAGTAGCGCTTGTAAATTCTAATATCGAGGCGATTTCTTGAGCGAAGAAGCATTGCGTAGTGCCAAAAAATCGCGTAGAATTTCTAATAAATCTCGGAATTTAAATGAGGCGAAAATTGCAGATATCGCTCTTTTGCTCGAAAAAGAGGCACAAATTTTTCAGTTTTATTCGCTGGGCGCAGTTAAATTTCAAGATAAAAGGTTAGGAGAAATTCTATCTTTACGAGCTGGATTACTTGAGCGGATACTAGACTTTGCAAATTCTTGTGGGCTTGGTGCTATGCCTCCTGAAAATAGCAGTGAGGCACTGGTTGCAAAAGGTATGAATGAGTTTTTGGCTTCGGCGCTTTTGATAGAAAAAAGCTCTATGATGTTTTATGACGATCTAATTAATTCGTGCAAGAACGCGGAATTTAAAGAGCAGCTATATAAGGCGCAGGCGGTTTCGTATAATGAAATTTTGCCGATTTTAAAGGAATTAAATTCTAAATACGAGGTTGATTTAAATTCTTTGAATTTCGCTGATTTATTAAATGAAATTTTAAAAAATCCGCAGGGATTAGAGCGGATATTTCAAAAATACGATTTGCAAAATATCTTAAATAGCGCATTTTCCAATTTAATTAAAGGAATTTTGCAGAAAAATTAAATTAGGATTGCAAAAATCTAAAAAAGTCGCTATAATATCAAAATCTATGTAAAGTTGATAAAATGACTTTATAATCTTAACACAAGGAGAATGAAATGCCGATCCCATTTCTAGCAGGTTTTGCGCTTGGTTGCGCGGCGGTTTACGCTTATAACAATCGAGATAAAATCAAAGAAGGTGCGAATAAAATCGTAAGTAGCAAAAGTGTCGAGGAGCTAAAAAATAGCGTCAAAGGCGGAGCGGAAAAATTAAGCAAAAAATCAAAAGAAATTTTTGCGGAAGCCAAAGAAGGCTTAGACGATGTCGCTGAGGCGGTAAAAGGTAAAAGAAAGTCTGGTAGCAAAAAAGCTGCGACAAGTAGTGCTAGCACTGAAACTGGCACTGCAAAAAAAACTAGAAAAAAACCGGGACCGAAACCGGGATTTAAAAGAACTAAAAAATCCACCGCGAGCTCTAAGACCGGCGAAACGCCGGTAGGTGAGATATCCGCAGCATCTACTACTCCGCTTAATATCCCGCAGATCGTAAAAATGGACGATAATTCTTCTGCTAAATTTACGTCCGCAGACGATAAATCAGAAAAATAGAGGCCTAAATGAATAGATCACTTACGACACAGCGTTCTCCGCTGGATCACGTTTTAAGCGGCGCTATAGCAGGGGCGATCGGCGGTTGCGCCGTAGAGCTCGTTAAAGCAAAAGAAGGCAAAAGCAAATCTAAAGCGATTCGAGATGCGCTGGATATTGCGCTAAGCGGCGGTATCATCGGTGGCGGAGCGATTTACAGTGCAAATAAGCTCGTACAAGGCGAGTATCTACGCGCAGCGGCAGGCGTCGCAGTATGCGTAGGCGCGCTCATTGCGGGTAGAAATTTTATTCTTAAGGTAGGCAATGAGTAATCCCTATATCACGAAAAAAGATTTGAAAGAAATTCTAGACGATTACGATTTTGGTGACAACAAATATGCTAGCAGCTCTGCGGGTAGCTTTGCCGGCGACGAAAGGCTCGGCGGTTGGGCCAAATGGATAAACGAGCGGGTAAATTCTACACCTTTTAATAGCTCAGCCTCCGACAATGGCTCGGATAATAAAGATTCCGCCGCTCAAAGCTCAAGTGATGTAAATTCTACTCAGGGCTCCGCTTTCGGTGGAATTTTTAATTCCTTGGGTGGCAGGCAAAACGCGAACGGCTTATTTGGTAGCAACTCATTTATCACAGGCATCGTTCTAGGGGCTGCGGCGACCTATTTTCTCACTGACGAAAACGCGCAAAAAAAGCTTTTTAAGCTCATTGCAAAGGGTACCGAGATGTTTCAGATGGGCGTTGAAGAGATGAAGGAGCGATTCGAAGACGCCAAGGCAGAGATGCAAGAGTAGTCGATGCAAAATTTTAAAATTTTACATGAAACTAAATCCAGACTGCGGCTAAAAATCGTCGGTTTTAGAGAGATCGATGCGAGCGCTTTTACTAGAAGCGTGGCGAAATTTCAGGGCGTGCAGGACGCGAGATTTAACGCTAAAATCGGCTCTTTGATCCTTAAGTTTGACGCGGGTGTAGATAAGGCAGGAATTCTAAAGCAACTTGAAGCTTTAAATTTAAGCGAGCTAAAATCAATTATCCCCGCTAACCATAAAAATTTGCCAAGCAAAAACGAATTTATTTTAGCGCTTCTTGCGTTGGGGGGAAATTTAATCTTTCGCACTTCGCCTTTAGTGCGCGCATTTAGCATCGTAGCGTGCATGCCTATCTTAAAAGAGGGCATTAAAGAAAGCTTTCGCCACGGGCTTACTTCAAAGGGCTTGGAGGCTGCTGCTGTGGGGATTTCGCTCGCTCGCGGCGACGTATTTGCCGCAAACAGCACCAACGCGATGCTCGCTCTTGGCGAATACATGGAGGAAAGCACCGTTTATAAAAGCGACGATCTGATCCGCGAGCTCGCCCGTCCTGACATCGCCGAGGCGTGGGTCGAGATAGATCAAGACGGCAAAAAGACCGAAGTCAAAATCGCAACTTCCAAGCTAAAGGTGGGCGACATCGTGGTCGTGGGCGCAGGCGACGTCATAGCCGTGGACGGGCACGTCGTAAGCGGCGAAGCGATGATAAATCAAGCCAATATGACGGGCGAATCGGTTGCGGTGAAAAAATCTCGCGGCGATAGCGTGCTGAGCGGCACGATCGTGGAGGAGGGTAGGATTCGTATCTGGGCGGAAAATGTCGGAGAAAACACGTCCACGCAGCGCATAAAGCACTACATCACGGCATCTCTTAACGAGCGCTCCAGCATCGGCATGCATACGACTCACTTAGCCGACAAGCTCGTGCCGGTAACCTTCGGGCTTGCGGGCGTGTCCTATCTGATAAATCGAAATTTTATGAGCGTAGCTTCGGTGCTGCAGGCGGACTACTCGTGCGCGCTTAAGCTGCCTACGCCGGTTGCTTTTAAGTCGAGCATTTCAAAAGCGGGCAAGAACGGGATTTTGATCAAAGGCGCCAAGGCTCTTGAGTCGCTTGCGAGCGCCGACACCTTCGTATTTGATAAGACGGGCACGCTTACGTACGGCAACCTGGAGGTCGCCGAGATCATATCGTTTGACGAGCATTTCAGCAAAAACGATATTTTAAATTTAACCGCGAGCGCGGAGGAGCATTACTTTCACCCCGTAGCCGAGGCGATCGTGGATGCGGCTAAAAAGCACGGCTTTATCCATAAACACCACGACGAGGTGGAATTCGTCGTCGCTCACGGCGTCAAAACAAGCATCGAGGGTAAAAAGCTCATCATTGGCTCGCGCCACTTCCTCGAAGACGACGAGATGATCTCGTTTGCGGCACATGAAGAGACCATCGATCTTGCGATGCAAAAGGGGCTCGCGTTGCTTTACATCGCATTTGACGGCAGACTTTTGGGCGTCATCGGGCTTAGAGATGAGGTACGCGCAAACGCCCGCACCGTCATCGCTAGGCTCCGCGAGTTGGGCGCTAAACAGATCGTCATGCTAAGCGGCGACGTGAGCTCAAAAGCCCGCGCCGTAGCCAAAAAGCTCGGCGTAGATCGCTATTACGGTGAGCTGCTGCCGACGCAAAAGACCGAAATCTTAGAACAGCTGAAAGCCGAGGGGCGAAAGGTGGTCTTCGTGGGTGACGGCATAAACGATGCACCGAGCCTGATGAAGGCGGACATCGGTATCAGCATGCTAAACGGCGCCGAGATCGCCAAGGCTTCCGCGCAGATCGGGCTTTTGAAAAACGACATCGAGGGCGTCGCGCAGGTAAAGGCGCTGGCTAACGACACGCTGCGGCTCGTAAATCGAAATTTCAACGCCACCGTGGGGATAAATTCGATCATTTTATTTTTGGCGACTTTCGGCGCGCTAAGTCCCGTAGCTACGGCGCTGCTGCACAACGGCACGACGATCGGGCTATTACTAAATTCCATTAAAGGGGTAAAATTTGAGCATTGAAGATAAAATTTTAGATCTGAACTTTCAGCGCAAAGCGGCTAAAGTGACGCTCGGAGTGAGTATGGGCATCACGGCTCTAACCGCGCTGAATATGAACTCGCGCATGTCGCAGCTGCATAAAATTTCAGGCCTAGTGATGCTAGGATGCGCGATCTGGCACGCTAGCCTTTACGGTTCGCCGTACAGCGAGTTTTTGCAAAATAGAAAAGCAAAGAGTCGGGGCAGAAAAAAATCTATAGCAAATTTAGCCTTGCAAAATTTATCGGACGGCAAAAGCGTGTCCGCAAAAAGCGCGCCCCTAAAAAGGAAGCCTCGCGCACGCAAAAGCGTTTAGCGATATAGCGCGTCGCGGCTTTTGAAAGTGCAAAGAAACTCTAAAGCCGCTAAATTTCTTTAGACGCAGCCGCCGAATAAAACGTCGTAAGTGGTGAATTTTACGCCGTTCGCGGCTAAATTTGCTATCAATAATCTCACTTGTAAATTTAATCGAATTTGTATTTTCAAATTTTGCGGTCATAGTTTCGCTTGTAAATTTTACGTTTTGCAGTTGCGGCCGCTCCGCTACTTAAATTTTAATCTGCAAACGCTTCATAATATCCTTTAAATTTTTCACCCGTCTTTACCTGCCGCAAATTTAAATTTCGCTACAATCGCTTTTTAAAATTTCGCGCCGAGTGCGCGCAAGAAGCTAAATTTAAAGGATCAAGATGGATTTTCAAATAGACGCTGCGGACGGCGCGGCGCGCGCCTGCACGATCCGCACGGCGCATAGCACGATCCGCACCCCCGTTTTTATGCCGGTCGGCACAGTGGGCGCGGTCAAGGCGCTCGATGCGACGGACGTAGAGCAGCTCCTGGGCGCGCAGATCATCCTTGCTAACACCTATCATATGTATCTGCGCCCGGGCTCGGGGGTGGTGGCGGGCTTCGGCGGGCTGCACGGATTTACGAAGTTTCCCCGCAGTTTTCTGACCGACAGCGGCGGCTTTCAGGCTTTCAGCCTGCGCGCAAACACCAAAAACGACGAGGGCGGCATAAAATTTAAAAGCCATATCGACGGCAGTATGCATTATTTCACGCCGCGCTCGGTTCTGGATACGCAGTATGAGCTAAACTCCGATATTATGATGATTTTGGACGATTTGGTGGAGCTGCCGCGCGAGCCTGGCGCATTGAGCTGCGATGATAGATCGCGGCTTAAAAAGCGGATCGATCTAAGCGTTGCGCGCACGATAAAATGGGCTCGCGAGGCGATAGATTATCACGAGGCCATGAAATCTCGCGGCTTGCACGCGCATCAAAACATCTTCGGTATCATCCAAGGCGGCACCGACCCGCAGGCGCGCAAATTTTGCGCCGAAGCGCTGTGCGAGATGAGCTTTGACGGGCTTGCGATCGGAGGGCTTAGCGTGGGCGAGAAAAACGAGCTGATGTACGAAACCGTCGAGGCTATGATGCCATACGTCGATGCGGCGCGCCCGCGATATTTGATGGGGGTCGGCACGCCCGAGGATCTCGTCGAAAACGTCGCTCGCGGCGTGGATATGTTCGACTGCGTGATGCCCACGCGCAACGCCCGCAACGGTACGCTATTTGCGAGCTTCGGCAAGATTAGTATCAAAAACGCGGGCTTTATCAGCGATCACGATCCGATCGATCCGCACTGCGACTGCTACACGTGCAAACGCTTCAGCCGCGGCTACCTAAATCATCTATTTCGCGCGCGCGAGCTTAGCTTTTACCGCCTCGCTAGCATTCACAATCTGCACTATTACCTGCGCCTTGCCGCGGATATGAGAGAGGCGATCATGCACGGGCGGTTTGCCGAGTTTAGGCGTGAATTTTACGCCGCACGAAGCGGGGCGCGAGATTAAATTTCGGCGGGCGAGGGTGCGGAATTTAGCGCGATAGTTAAATTTAGCCGCTGCGACGGGCGGAATTTTATACGGCACGCAGTTAAATTTAAACGCGGCAAAATTTGGGCAGTGAAATTTTAAGAGCTGCGGCGCGTGGAGCTTGTAGCGCGAAATTTAAAATTTTAGTGGAGTAGGCTGAGCCGGTTCGGCTTTTTAATGCGAATGCAAAAGAGTAAAATTTTGGCGCTCACGATTAAAATTTATTGAGCCAAATTTTGATTCCGCAGATCTGCTAGCGGAATAGAAATCTAAATTTAAAGGACTAAATTTCGTTACGCGGCAGCTTAAATTTTAGCCTTTTTTATGCGGCGTAAACAGATGAACGAAAATATATAAAACGGCGCGGAGATTGCGAAAATAACGATATGTTTCCACGCCATGGTGTTAAAATCTATACCGGTGCTTTGCGCGATCTGCGCCGGAAGCCCGGCAAACGCGTCCATAACGCCGATCACAACGATAGCGCAGAGCTCCACGGCAAGCGCGATGAGAAACGGTAAGGAGCCCTTGGTCGTGAAGATGAGATACAAAAACGCCTTGAGCTTGTAGCAATACGATAGTAGCCCAAACAGTGCTACTGCGATGCTAAAGATCGCTATGTAGGCGTCAAGCCCTATGGCTTCGTTCTGCAAAACCGTGGCGACGACGCAGATTATCAAAAAGATATTGTAGCTCGTGATCTGCCGCACGGCGTATTGATCGTGTCTGGCGGCCGATAGAAAGATAAATACTTGATTTAGCGGCAAAATGTAGCTCAGCGCAAATATCAGATAGATAAACAGATCAAAGGTGAGCGAAACGGTGTTTTGATTGACATATTCTTGGATCTGCTTAAATGACAGCAGCGACTCGGTGATCTGAGCTCTAAAGATCAGAGCGATGCCGATTAAAATAAGCGGCATAATGTAGGCCTTGATACCGCTCATCCGGATAGGGTTGGTGTAAATTTTACTCTCGAGGTTCTCGCCCTCGCGTGGATCGTCCATCTGCACGAACTCAAATCCAAAGAATTTCGGTTTTTTTGCACTCGCGGGTTTGGTTTTGCGAGGAAGTTTGAATTTTTTAAATTTTTTCGCGATTTTTGTTACTTTTGCGGCGGATCTATCCTCTGCGATATTTTCGGCGGAATTTTGAGGGGACGACTGCTCTGCTGTGTCTATCTCTATGAAATTTTTAGGATCAGAAATCCAGTCGTTATTTTGCTTTGTGGCTTCTTTTGCTTGTGAAGCCGCTTTTTGCGCCGCACGATCCT
>NZ_CALKTS010000354.1 GCF_937997595.1 uncultured Campylobacter sp.
CGCACAGCTTGGCATCGAAGGCAAGGTGCTAGATGAGGTCATAGACGTAGCTGCGACAAACGCCAAAGCATGGAATATGGCGGAGCTCTACAGCCGCGAAAATATCGCTAAAATTCTTGAGCTGGCAAGATAAATTTAAATGGAGTAAATCGGTTTATGGCTTTAGCTCCTTGCTTTGACTTTTGATTTTCGGACGGTCGTTAAATCGTCCGAATTTGTTATTTTGGATTGAGCTCCTTTAATATTTTGCGAGCCGGCTTTGCCTATTTACTTGCTAAATTTGAGAAAGCGGGTCGGTGGATATTCGCAGCTTGCTATTTTATAAATTTTGCTAAAATTCAAAAAATCAAGGAGGCACAATGAGCAAGATAGATGAAATTTGTAAGTATTTGGACGCTAAATTTAGCTCAGACGGCAAGATACAAAGCGATATAAAGGAGCTATTTGTCTACCGAGCAAGCGTGCCGACCGAGTTTTTAACCGGCGTTTACGAACCGGCGCTTTGCATGGTTTTTAAAGGCTCAAAACTAGCCAAAGTCGGTAATGATTTTTACGAGTACGACGAGCAGCGCTATCTGCTAGCCGCTACGCATATCCCCGCCGTTGCGAAGATCAAAGACTGCCCGTATCTAGCTATAAAGATCAACTTTGAGCTAGAGGATATCTTGGGCGTGATCGAGAGTATAGGCGGCGCCGAGAGCAAAAAGGGTGAGTTTGCAGGGCTGGCTCTTGGAGCGGTAAATGATGAGCTGCTTGAAGCCGTATTTAAATTTATCCGTTTGCTAGAGCGTCCAAACGATGCTAAATTTTTAGCAAAGCTCGCGATAAAGGAAATTTTATACATACTCTTAAAGGGCGAAAACGGCGATTTCCTACGCCAATACGCAATGCTAGAAACCATAGAAAACCGCGTCACGCGCGCTGCCAAAGAGATAAAATCAAACTACGCCGAGGCGATAAATATCGAAAATTTAGCCAAAAAGCTCGGTATCAGCGCATCGTCGCTCTATCATAACTTTAAGCGTATCACGGCGCTTAGTCCGCTTCAATTTCAAAAAAAGATCCGCCTCGAAGAAGCAAAAAAACTCTTATTAAATCAAAATTTAGACGCCGCAGAGGCCGCATTTGCCGTCGGCTACGCGAGCCCGTCGCAGTTTAATAGAGAGTACTCCAGGATGTTTGGCATGCCTCCTAAGGCGCACGTCTTAGCCATAACGGGCGCTTAAAATTAGTGTGGGCAGGCCTGCTAGTCCTCTCGTTGATTTTATCTTCTAAGCCTCTTTTATCTAAATTTACATTTTTGACCCACCATAACTACAAATTTTGATCTAAATTTTGCATTTTTTATAACATTTGCAGAAATAGGCAATGATTTTGCAGGATCGTTCTACCGCCTATTTTCTAAAACTGTTATAATCATTTCAGTTTAAAAATCAAAATTACAAGGAGTAAAAATGCAGTATTTAATCTTAAACGACGGCAACAAAATGCCGATTTTAGGCTACGGAGTCTATCAGGTGGAGCCTGCGGAGGCTCAAAGGTGCGTTGAGGATGCAATTAGAGTGGGTTACCGTCTCATCGACACCGCGCAGGCTTATCGCAACGAAGAGGGCGTTGGCGCAGCAATTAAGACGGCTCTTGCAGGCGGGCTAAAGCGCGAGGAGCTGTTTATCACTACTAAGCTTTGGATCGGCGACGCAGGTGAGGAGCGCGCGCTAAAAGCCTTTGATGCGTCGATGAAAAAGCTAGGGCTTGACTATCTTGATCTTTATCTCATTCATCAGCCATATGGCGATATTTATGGCTCGTGGCGAGCGATGAAACGTTTGCGCGATGAGGGTCGCATTCGCTCTATCGGCGTTAGCAACTTCTACGCTGATCGAATCGTCGATCTGTGCGAAAACAGCGGCGTCATCCCTGCGGTAAATCAGCTTGAGTGTCATCCATTTTTTCAGCGTGAAGCGCTAAAGTGCGTGCTTGATGGCTACGGCATAGCGTTTGAGTCGTGGGCTAGCTTCGCCGAGGGTAAAAACAATATATTTAAAAACGCCGTACTAAGCGGTATCGGTGAAAAATACGGCAAAAGCTCGGCTCAAGTTATTTTGCGCTGGTTAATTCAGCGCGGCATCGTCGTCATTCCAAAAAGCGTTAAAATCGAGCGAATGAGGCAAAATTTCGACATTTTTGATTTTACGCTTGCGCCTGATGATATGGCTGCTATCGCTGCACTTGATACCGATAAGACGCTATTTTTCGACCACAGAGACGACGGCAGGGTAAAGTGGCTCGTAAACTGGATGAAGGATAATACCCCAAAACAATAAAAACAAGCCTATTTTTCGATTACGGCGATCCGTAATTGGCCAAAAGGCGGCAATTAAGAGACGAGAATTTATAAAACGCGATATTAGCTAGCGTAAATTTAAACGCGAAAGAAAATTTAATAAAGGAGAAAAACATGGAAAATCAAATCTGGCTTATCACAGCCGCTACGGGCGGCTTTGGAGAGAGTCTGGCAAAATACGCTCTAAGTAGAGGCGATAAGGTCGTCGCCACGTCAAGAACGATGAAAAAACTAAATGAGAAATTCGGCGGCGAGAGCGAGAATTTTTTGCCGTTCGAGTTAAAATTCGAAGGCGATCTGCAAGTTAAATTTAAGGCGCTGGTGGAGGCGACGCAGAAAAAATTCGGTCGCATCGATAACCTCGTGAATAACGCCGGATACGGACTTTTAGGCATAGTCGAGGAGACAAGCGAGGCTGATTTAAGGACGTAGTTTGAGGTAAACGTCTTTGCGCCATTTTTACTAACGCAGGCCGCGCTTAAACTAATGCGTCCGCAAGCGATAAAAGACGGCGGTAGCGTAGACAAAGTTGTCGCTCGTATCTTTAATCTAAGCTCGATCGGCGGCTTTCGCACGAGCGGGGCTAGCATGCCTTATTATATGAGTAAATTTGCCGTTTCCGCGCTTAGCGAGGGGCTAAATTTGGAGTTAAATCAGTTCGGTATCCGCGCGATAAACGTCATGCCGACGGGCTTTAGGACGGAATTTTTAGGCGATAGCCTTAAAACCGGTGCGAATGCGATCAGAGATTACGATGAGTTTAGAAGCGCTACTATCGAGAAATTTAAGGCTTACAACGGCAAACAGCCGGGTGATCCGACGACCTTTGGGCCCGTGATGTTTGAGATCTCGCGCCAGGCTATGCCTGCACAGTATCTTTTTATGGGCTCGAGCGCCTTTAAAAACGCCGAGCAAAAAATGGCGCTCGTGATGGCGGATATGAAGGACACAAGAAGCATCGCAGGAGAGGCGATGGACTTTAAGGACGCGACGGCGTCGGCGTTTGATAAGCCCATGAGAAATAAATAGTTTTACGTTTCGTTAAGCGACCTACTTTGCGAGTGCCTTTGAGTGACTTTTACTTTTTGGCGCTCGTCTGCAAGTTGCAAGACAAGCCTTGCCAAAAAAGGAGCAAAGATGAAATTTTTGGATTATTCCAGTAGTTCACGCCGCTTTAAATTTAAACACGGCAAAGGAGCAAACGATGGTGAATTTTAACGAGCTTCCGCACGCGGCAAAGCTTAGCGGGGCACTAAGTGATAAGCAGCTAGCGCTAGTTAGCGTGGCTGCTTATGCGGCAGCGGCAGATGCGGACAAACTAAAAGGCGCGCTGCAACGCTCTAAAAGCAGAGCTTAGCGTGAGCGAGATCAGAGAGGCGCTGTCGCATCAAAGCGCCTATATCGGCTTTCCGATGGGATTAAACGGGCTCATACTTTTTAACGACCTCGTAAAAGAGCGCGAGGCGGCGGGTATTAAAGATGAAGCGGGCAAGGACGCGAGCCCGGTTGCTGCGGACAGCGATTTTTACGAGCTTGGCGAGCAGACGCAAAAATATATCTTCGGACGCGACTATTCGGGTACGGTGCTTTTTGACGCGCCTGCGGTCGATTACGGGCTGAAGGCTTATCTTTTCGGCTATCTTTTTAACAGGGGTAATCTAGGCTTTTTAGAGCGCGAGATCATCACCGTATCGACGTTAGCAGCGCTAGATAATGTAAATATGCAACTAAAATCGCACCTGGGCGGTGCCAGAAATTTAGGCGTTACGGACGAGCAGTTCGAGAGAATTTTTAAAATTTTGAGTGAATGTGTTGGCGAGGCAAAGGTGCAAAACGCGAAAGAGGTTTTAAAAAGCCTTTAAAGGTCAAATTTAAGGGGAATTTGTAAATTTATATCACGGAGTTGATTTGGTTTAGGCACCGGCATGGCGGCACAAGGCTGGCTGGATGAGGCGGTCAAATTTTGGCAAGAACAGATGAGATAAAAGAAAGGAAAATAAAATGAAAGAACTAAGTAAAATAATGGCTACAGCACTTGTTATGTGTTCATTCGCGGCGAACCAAAGCGCAGCGGAAAATATCAAATTTGAGCCGCAAAAGACGCTCGTAGTCTATTTCTCCGCAGGCGGCAATACGGCCAGAGCGGCAAATTTAATAGCACAAAATTTAGGTGCCGAGATAGTCGAGCTAAAGCCCGTGCAGCCCTACACGAACGCGGATCTAAACTACAACGATCCAAAAAGTCGCGTTAGCCGCGAGCATGATGATACGTCGCTTAGGAAAGTGTCTTTAGCTAACGCCAAAATCGAAGGCTGGGAGAACTACGATGTCGTTTTCGTAGGTTATCCGATCTGGTGGTATGATGCGGCGTGGCCGATCTTTGAGTTTATAAAGAACAACGATTTTAGCGGTAAAAAGGTGATCCCGTTTTGTACCGTCTATAGCTCGGGGCTCGGAAATAGCGATAAAAATTTAGCCCAAATGGCCGGAAGCGGCGAGTGGCTAGCGGGGAAGTGCTTCGGCGAGAGAGCAAGCGAAAAAGAGATAAAAGAGTGGCTTACGAAATTTTAGGCGACTTTTGCACTTTGACTTTAAATTTGTGATTAAATTTAAAGCGAGCATAATGAAAGATAAAAATAAACGCTAAATTCTTAAAATTTTGAGTTTAGCGGCGATGGCGTGGGCATTAAATTTAAGCGCGCAAGAGAGCATTGCAAAAAATATAAACAAAGGAGAAAAGATGCAGGAAAAGCAAGTTTTGGTTAAAAAGGAAAATCTCGCCGTTTATGATAAGGTGAGCGATAAAATTTTTGCAGGCGGTCTGCCGAAAGTCACGCTACTTTTCGGCGCGACGCCTTACTCAAATGCAGGAGCAGCGCTAGTGCATTTTCCACGCGGAGTACGCACGGCATGGCATACGCATCCTGCGGGGCAAAATTTAATCGTAACGCAGGGTAAAATTTACACCGGTACGGCGGACGGAATCGTGCAAATCGCTCGTACTGGCGACGTAGTGCTTTGTCCACCGGGCGTCAAACACTGGCACGGAGCCGGACTGCACGAAGACGGCGAGCACATCGCGGTAACCTTTGAAAAGGACGGCAAAAACGTAACGTGGCTGGAGCATCTAAGCGAGGACGAGTATAAAAGCCTCGTCGAAAAAGCGGACACAAAGGATGCGCGAAATAGTTTCCCCGGGTAGAATTTACATCGCGCTTGCTAAATTTTGCGTGCCGTTAAACGCATTTAAATTTACCCATCGATGCTGAGCAGATCGCCGAAAATTTCTTTGCAATACTGAATGAAACGTTTGGGAATTTTGACGTCGCGGATATCCACGGCGATGGCGTTATCTTGGACTTCAAAAACGATAAGCTCGCTAGTGATTTTCACAGCCTTGCAGCCGTTATAGCATACATCGCCATTGCACTCTGCGTATAAGCCGTTATGTGGTGCGTCTGCGTCCTCATACCGCCCGAGCTTGATCGGTCTTTGGAAAAGCAGATAGTTCTTATAGTCGTACTTGGCGTCCGCTAGACCTATCATATAATAATTCTCGGCGCTATTTTTGGAAGCGGTAGCAATACCTGCTTTAAAATTTAGTCTAAACATGAACTCTGCCTTGGCAAAAAGCGGCAAATTTTACCGCTTCAAAATTTACACGAGCTGCACGCCCCCGCCTTTTACGACCTCGCCGATGACGTAGCCGTAGGTATTTGCTAGCACGAACTCTGCGTTTTCTTTCGGCGCTACGACGATCATACCTACGCCCATATTAAACGTCCTCATCATCTCGGCCGGCTCAACCTTCTGCGCGATGATTTTAAAGATTTCGGGCGTGCGGATCGCGGCATGCTCGATCTTCGCGCCCAGCCCCTCCGGAAATACGCGCGGCAGATTTTCCACGATACCGCCGCCCGTGATATGCGCGAGCGCGTGGATCTTGTCTTTTAAATTTAAAAAGTCGCCGACGTAGATCCTGGTCGGTTCCAAAAGCACATCGATGAGCGCGCGACCGTCTACTTTGTCGTCAAATTTTAGCCCCAGTTCGGCGACTACTTTGCGAGCGAGCGAGAAGCCGTTTGAGTGCAAGCCGCTGCTAGGAAGCGCGATGAGCACATCGCCCTCGCGGACGAACTTGCTACGGTCGATCTCGTCCTCCTCGGCGATGCCCACGGCAAAGCCTGCAAGGTCGAAGTCACCTTTCTCATACATCGAGGGCATCTCCGCCGTCTCGCCGCCGATCAGCGCGCAGCGGGCGAGCTTGCAGCCCTCGGCGATGCTTTTTACGACCTCTTTTGCATCGCTGATCTCGAGCTTTGCCGTCGCGTAATAGTCGAGAAAAAACAGCGGCTCGGCGAAGTTGCAGATGAGGTCGTTTACGCACATCGCGACAAGGTCTTGGCCGACGCCGTCAAATTTGCGCGCATCGATCGCGAGTCGCAGCTTTGTGCCCACGCCGTCGGTGGCGCCTAGGATCGCAGGTTTTTTGTAGCCTGCAG
>NZ_CALKTS010000355.1 GCF_937997595.1 uncultured Campylobacter sp.
AAAACCCTTTAGAATTTTAATATTCTTTTTTATATAATTGCTAAAATTTTTTAAAGGATCAACATGACCCCAGTCGTATTAGATAGCGTTAAACACGCGGATTTACAGTATCACGCGGATGCATTCCCCACCGCGCCTTTCGTGCCGGTGATCGCGCCGGAGATTCCGTTTTGCGCGGACAGCCTCGTTATCGTATTTACCATCGAAAAAGAGCCCAAAATGGTGGCGCTGCTAGGGCGCACCAAAAACGTTCTAATCGATAAGGATTATAAAGGAACGGTGCCTTCTTCGGTGCAGAATTATCCGTTTTTCCTAGCCCAGATCGGCGAGCAGACGGCGATCTGTTTCGATAAGGACGCGCAGCAAATCAAAGGCGACGGCGAGGCGCTTTTTAAAGACGGCAAGCCGACGCCGTTTTTACAAAATTTAAAAGAGGTGATGAAAAATTACGCCGATTTGGATATGCGCACGCGCGTTGCGGCGGCGGAATTTCAAAAGGCGGGGATTTTAGAAGCCAAGGAGCTCGGTATCAACTCTAGCGGCAAGGAATCGTCCCTGCTGAACGGCTTTTCGGTCGTAAATCGCGAAAAGCTTTTGAAGTTAAGCGATAAAAAGCTTGCGGATTTTGCGCGCCGCGGATATCTGGAGCTAGCGTATTTCCACCTAAAAAGCCTTGCAAATTTTCAGCGCCTAGGCGATAAGATCATGCAGCTTGATCCGCCGACTGCGCCGAAAGAAGCGAAAAAATAGACGTTTTCGCCTCCTAAGTAGCTCATAATTTTTAGGATTTAATATCGCGGATTTGTAAATTTGCAAAACTTACGATCTTTTCGGGGCTTGAAGTTGCCATAACCGCATGCGAGCTTGAAGCCCTAGGAGGCTTTATTCGCGGCTAAACTAAATACACCGCAAATTTAGTCCTAAAATTTTAGCATAGGGTTTTATAACAAAAATTTTGCAACAACACAGTACGCAAGATTCCACGCTTAAAATTTCAAGCGAGAAATTTTACTATAAAATTCTATTAAATTTAAAATTTAATTTAAGCAGATCAATTTATAAAATTTTATCCACACTGCCTAAAACTTTAGTTTTAAATTTAGCCCAAGCCCCGAGCTTGCGCCGAAATTTCATCCGCGATTTATAGAAATTCCCGCGGCTCGTAGATTTGCACGCCGCGCGCGTCGCTGCTAGCCGCATTTATCATCGCGCGGGCGATACTTACGCCGCTAAGCGGTCTAAATTTACCGAACGCACAGGCGGGCAGCAGTTTAAAAACCGCCGCCGCAAGCCGTTCTAGCAGGCGAGTATCCGACCTCTCGCCCAAGATTATCGGCGGACGGACGATCTGAAGGCTGTCAAAGCCAAGCTCGCTCACGCGCCGCTCAATACGTCCTTTAGCGCGCAGATAAAAGCTTAGCAAGCCTTCGCTCGCACCCGGAGCTGATACGAGCACGAAGCGCCGCACGCCCGCTGCTTTGCCCCACTTCGCCGCCGCATAGACGTAGTCCACGTCCACGCGCAAAAACGCCTCACGCGAACCCGCCTGCTTCATTGTCGTGCCAAGCGCGCAAAAAATTTCGTCAAATTTATGCGGCGCGATATCCGAGATACCCTCAAAATTAATGATCCGCGCGCGAAGCTTAGGGCGGCAAAAGCCTATCTCGCGGCGCGCCCATGCCTCTACCTCATCGTAACCCGGGCTCTCGCAAAGCTCGCGTACCAGCTCCCTGCCTACGACGCCCGTAGCGCCTAGTACAAGAGCGGATTTTCCCATTTTTCGCTCCTTGAATTTCTTTAAATTTTATCGTGTTGTGTGGTTAAATTTTACTTTTACCGTGCCAAAAATTTCGTCTAGTTTGCAAGTCGAGCCCGAAAATTGCGCGCTTGAGCTCGCATCGCAAGTAAAATCCATAGCTCACGCGTTAAATTTCAAAGCCACGTTCGGCGCGAAATGTACATCAAATCAGCTTAAATTTTATAAGACTATACGCAGTCTAGAAGCTGCCATTTCATCGCGACGCGCTAAAAGCGTAAAAATTAGCGTTCTCCCGCGTAGTTAAATCGCGCAGCTTGCAGGCTAAACTCGAAGCTGTTTCGATCCACCGCGCCCACGCACGCGTCGCTATCATAAAGCGCAAGCAGAAATTCCGCCATCTCCTCGCTTGAATGATAGCGTTTAAAAGCAACATCGTAGTCGTAGCCCGTATCATCCGTCGCCACGGGACCAAAAATTATGTCCTGCAGGGTAAAATTTCGCGGCAGAATGAACGAGCTAAATTTAAAATCAAATCTGCGCGCGGAGTAGAAAGCGTCCTAGCTAAGCTCGCGCCGCCGCTAACGTTATGATCCGCTTAACCACCTCGCTCGCCGCTTTTAAAGAGCCTACGGGCAGATACTCGTAGATCGAATGGAAATTATGCCCGCCGGTAAAGAGGTTCGGGCACGGTAGCCCCTTTGCCGAGATGACGGCGCCGTCGTAGCCGCCTCGCATAGGCTTGATCTTGGGCTCGATATTTAAGTTTTTAAAAGCTTGCTTCGCAAATCGAATTGCAGGTGCCTCGTCGTTTTTCAAAAAGTTATAGACGTTTTTATAGCGGTCGTTTAGCGAAATTTCGATCCGATCGCCCCAGATCGCGCGAAGCCCGTCCGCAGTTTTTTGCAAAAATTCCATGCGCTGCTCGTATCTTTTCTCGTCAAATTCCCTCACGTCGATCTTTAGGACAGTCTTTGCGCTGTTACCGCTAAGCTCCTTGACCCAAAAATAGCCCTCCTTGCCCTCTGTGTATTCGGGCGCCTCGCCCGCAGGCAGCAGCGAGATAAACTTATGCGCCAAAAGCAAGGAATTTACGAGCTTGCCCTTGGCGTTCATCGGATGAGCGGACTGGCCTTTGAAGGTAACGACGCAATCGCCCGCGTTCCAATTCTCGTAGATAAACTCGCCGATGCCGCAGCAATCAAGGCAGTAGCCAAAATCCGCGCCTACCTCGCTTACGTCCAGCGCCTTTGCGCCCCGCAAGCCCTGCTCCTCGTCCGGCACGAAGCAAGCGATTATCTCGCCGTGCTTGATCTGCGGATTTTGGACGAAAAATTCCAGCGCATTTACGATCGCGGCGATCGCCGCCTTATCGTCGGCGCCTAGCAAGCTGGTGCCGTCCGTTACGATGATCTCATCTCCTTTGTAATCCTGCAGCTCCTCATTTTCGCTCTCTTTAAGATAGATCTCTAGCTCTTTATTCAGGCAGATATCGCCGCCTTCATATCTTACGATCTGAGCTTTGGTGTCGCTGCTCTGCTCGGCGCTGGTATCAAGGTGAGCGAAAAACGCTACTCTCGCAGCGGGCGCGTCTAAATTTGAGGGAATTTTAGCGATTAAAATCGACTTTTCGCTAAGGCTGATATTTTTTATGCCCAGAGCTTCGAGCTCGTTTTTTATGAAACCCGCCAGCTCGAGCTCCTTAGGGTTTGAGGGCATTATGCCCGCAGCGCCCGCGGCTCTATTCGTGGTGGTGTTGATCTTGGTATAGTTTAAAAACCTCTGCACGATATCCATATTAAGCTCCTTTTACAGAATGAAAAATGCGATGACGCAGACGGAAAGAAACATCCCTAGAGCCGTTCTTTTAGCGATCTGAATAGGGCTTACCATCGCAAGTCCCGCGCAAACGATGCAAGCGCCTGCGATCGGCGATGCGCTCCTGCCTAGCGCGCCGCTTATCGCAACCGCCATACCGAGCTTATCTTGCTCAAAACCCAGTGCATCGGCGTGCACGGTCACGGCGGTGTTAAATGCCATCGCCGCCGCATCTCCCGAGCCCGTTACGACGCCCATAAAAAACGGTACGAAAGTTCCGCCGAATTTTACGTAGCCCTGCTCGTTTTTAAGCCACTCGATTACGAAATCGATCGCCCCGCACGCGCTAAGACCCGCGACGAATACGCCCGCTGCGATGATGATACCCATGATATCGGCATACGCGCTACCCATACCTTTGAAAAATTCTTTCGTGATCTTTTGAGGGTTGGTCATAGTAATGACGATGGTGACGATAGCGCCCAGTAGCATCGCCTCGGCGACGCCCATCTTGGTCCATTTAAGAAAGGAGATCGTGTTGAGCTTGGACGTACCGCCGATGATTAAGATCACCAAAGGCACTAGCGGCATAAGCGCGTATAAGACGTTTATCTTTTGAGGCTGCGCGTCTAAATTTGAACCGTCGGCGGAATTTGACGCGGCGGAATTTGCGCCGTCCTCTCTTTGCGCTAGATAATTCACCCCCTTGGTGTAGTCTTTGCAAACTATCGCCGTTATGCTAATTACGATCAAAACCACGATCAAAGCGGTAATCGCGCTAGAAAACTGCACCCCGATGACGTCTTGAACCGTGTAGGATGGATTGTGCGCCTTTACCATATCGGCTACGAATACGTTGTGCGCCGAGCCCGGGCTCAAAACGCCGCCGAAAGTGCCCGCAAATACCGCAGCTCCCGCCATTTCTGGCTTAACGCCTGCAGCCATCATCACGGGGATCAGCGTAGCGCCGACCGCAGCCGAGCAGCCCGCAGCAGAGGGGATAGCGATATTGATAAAATATGTAAGCGCCACGACGATAGGGATCAATAAAAATCCGATATTGCCAAGAGGCCTGGTTAGTAAATTTACGAGCGCGCGGTCGCAGCCGGTAAATTTCATCACGAAGGCAAAACCCATGCTGGCGCATATCGCCTTAATGAGCCCCGCCTTGGTCATATACGAGGTAAAGGCGCCCAGCCCGTCCAGCGGCTTTAGACAAAGCACGCACAGCGCCAAACCCACGCCAATAAGCACGGTTTTAGTATCCTTCTTCATGATCAGTAAAGCGACGACTGCGACGATGCCCGCAAGCGCCAAAAGTAACCTAAGTGTCTCCACGATAACTCCTTTTAAATTTTAAATTTACTTCCCACGGCGATGCGCGAGATCTCTTTTTTATACTCGAATTTCAGCACGTCCGCATGCCCCATCGCCTCGCACTCGTTTCCGTTTATCAAAAACGCGCTACCCTCGGGCATAGCATAGACGCTGTCGTTTTGATTGACGATCAAAAACTCCTCCAGCCGCTCCTCCCTACTCTCGCCGTTGTGGTTTGAAATTTTACCGCTTATGAAGTGCGGATTGATCTGATACGGAAAGATCCCCAGAGCTACCGGCGAAGGCGGGAAGACGATCGGCATGTCGTTGGTGGTCATCATCGTCTTGCCCGCGACGTTTGCGCCCGCAGACCAGCCGAAATACGGCGTGCCGCCGTCCACCGCCTCTTTAATCGCGCCTAAAAGATCAAATTTATAAAGCTCGTTTAGCAGCACGAAGGTATTGCCGCCGCCGATGCAGATCGATTTGGCATTTTTAACGGCGGCTTTCATATCACCGAATCGGTGGATCGATCTGATATTGTTGCTCTCTAGGCAGTCCGCGACCTTCTGCTCATATTGCTCGCTTGTGCGCCTAACGCCCGCAAACGGAATGAATAAAATTTCATCCTCCCATAACCTGCCTAAAAATTCCTTGATCCACCCCTTGCAGTGGTTCAAATAGCCGCTGTCTTTGTAACTGGAAGCGCTTAGAAGTAGTGCTCTTTTCATGCCGCTTTCCTTAAGCTTTGCCGTTTAACTTATACGCGCAGCGCAGATACACGTCCACTCCCGCAAGCAGCGCGTCCTCGTCGAAGTCAAATTTGCCGTTGTGATGTCCCGCCGCAAGCGTCGTGCCGATCATCAAATATCCGCTCTTGCCGCCCGC
>NZ_CALKTS010000356.1 GCF_937997595.1 uncultured Campylobacter sp.
GCAGTTTAAAATTTTATAAATTTTCAAATTCTATCATATTCTATCATGGCGCGGAATTTAAAATTTTAAAATTTCACTGCTCGGTCATGGCGGCAGTAGGGCAGAATTTTGCACTAGCGCGCTAGCTGAAATTTTAAAATTCTAGAATTCGTCGCACTTCTGTCGCATGAAAAAATTCCGCTAGAAGTAAAATTTAAAACATTAAAACCCCATAGCGGTGCAAATTCCAAATCATTAAAATTTTACGACGTCTTAAAATTTCAAGCATCAAAAAATTCTGTCGCGATGCAAAATTTTAAAATTTAGCGCAATCGTGAGCCATAAAATTCTATAAAATTCTACGGGATTTCAAAGCCTAGCCAAAATTTAAAGATAAATTTCATAAATCCCTAAAGCCTCGGCAAGCTGCAAAATCCGGGCGAAATTTCAAAATTATTATTCTGAAATTTGGGCCCCACCTATCTAAAGTCTAGCCGATTTGCCCGAGCGAAAATACGCCGCGATCGCAAGAGCCACCATCGAAGCGACCATCACGTACGCCCAGCCCGGCACCGGAATACGCTCGCCGCTAGCATAGGAGTGCATGCCGCTTAGGTAGAAATTTACACCAAAATAGGTCATTATGACGCTAAAATACGCAAACATTGAGGCTACGGCAAAGGCGAATTGATTATTGAGCTTAGGCATAAACCTAAAATGCACTACTACCGCGTAGATGAAAATCGTAATGAGCGCCCAGGTCTCCTTCGGATCCCAGCCCCAGTAGCGCCCCCAGCTTTCGTTCGCCCACACGCCGCCTAGGAAGTTGCCGACCGTCAGCAAGCAAAGCCCTAGGATCATCGACATTTCGTTGATGTGCGTCGCCTCCGTGATGTTGCGCGCGATCTCGGGGTTTTTCTTATCGAATAAAAACATCACGAGGGTAAAAATTCCAAGCAGCATGCAAAGGCCTAAAAATCCGTAGCTCGCGGTGATTACCGAGACGTGGATCGTAAGCCAGTGCGATTTTAGAACCGGCTGGAGATTGGTGATTTGTGGATCGATGTCGCTAAGATGCGCCACCATCAGCGTTATGCCCGCCATTATTGACGTTAGCGCCAGCGATATGGCAGATTTGCGCGAGAAAAATATTCCGCTTAGCGACAGCGCCCACGCGATGTAGATGAGCGATTCGTAGGAGTTGCTCCACGGCGCGTGCCCAGAGACGTAGCCGCGTAGCGCAAGGCCTGCGGTATGCGCGATGAAGGCGACGATATTTACGACGTAAACGAGCTTAAACGCACCGCCTAAGCGAAGAGTAGGCTTCATCATTCGCAAAAAGATAAAGATTAGAAGCAAAAATCCCGAGATAGTGTAGATCGGAAAGAGGCGAGAAAAAATTTTAGTCTTATTAAATAAAATTTCATATTTTATCGCGCTTTCGCTAGGCATTAGGTTTGCGCCGTTTTGTGCCTGGTATTTTTTGACGTAGCTTAGCATCTTTTCTGCGCCGCTCCAATCCCCGCTTTCTTGGGCATAGACCACGGACGAAACGAATATTCCCATCATCTTTTTAACTTCAGCAGATTCGTTTTGATCCAGCGCATCGCCTAGATATAGCGGCGAAAGCCACTCGTTATTTTTAGCGTTCTTAACCGGAATAATTCTAAAATAATCCCCCATAAACGCCGAGTAAAAGACGTTCACGCGCTCGTTTACCTTGATGATCTCTTTATCTAGCACACCGCGATTGCCCAAAGGCTTGCGGTTGATCTCCTCGACCATTTTATCGAGCTTGTAATAACTCTCGCCGCCTTTAAATTCAAAAAAATCCATCATGCTGGCGTGGCTTTGCTTCTCATCCATACCTAGAATTTTTTTAAGCTCCGGCTCGCTAACCTTGATGATCGGCGCACGCCTCCAGTAGCTTTGATTTAGCATAAACGAAAGCGCAGCGGCGTTATGGTTTAAAATTTCGCTATTTGGCGCTTTGTAGTCGTCGGCGCGGTAAATTTTATTTAAAAGCTCCCTAGAAACGGTATCGAAAGGCTCCATTCGCCCATCAAATCCCTGAATTACGAGGCTTGCTAGATCCTCACTAAATTTAGGATCAAATTTCGGCACGGCTAGTTCGCCTCCCATAGTAGAAAAATTATGCGGTGGGACGGAGTCTTGCTCCGCTGTAGATTCTTGCGAAGCGGAGCTCTGCTTGGAATTTTCAACGGCGGAATTCTGCGCGGAATTTTGCGAAGCGGGATCTTGCACGCTAGCCGAGCTTTGCGGCGCTGAATTTTGCGAAATAGAATTTTGAGTCGTGGAGTTTTGTTCGGCATTTGCTGCGCTAGGATACAATGCAGCCAAGCTCAAAGCCAACGCGCCTACTAATGCCAATGCTGCGCCTTTAGTGCCGCGTCGCGATTTTTTGGCGCGTTTTGATGCAGAGCTTTCTGCGGAGCTTGCGGGCACCGAGCTAGACGCGGAATTTTTAGAATTTACATCTTTTTCTCGAGCAAGATGCGTATTTTCGCTGATTAAGTGCGAGAGCTTGAAAAAGCGCGAGCCTCGGTTGAAAAAGTTAAAAAACATCCCCACGCAAAGCAAAAAATAGCCGATGTAAGTTGGAGCTTTGCCGGGGTCTTTATTGACCGAAAGCACGGTACCACGCTCATCCGTGTCGTATGAGCTTTGGAAAAATCGGTATCCGCCGTAATCGAGCACGTGATTCATAAAAATATCATAATCAAAGCTCGTATTGCCGTCTTTTAGCGTGATTTCACTTTTATATCCGGAGGGCGAATTGGTGCCTGGATAGCGATCCATCACAAAGTCGCGAAGCGCGATTTTAAAAGGCAAATGAAGCATCTTTGGCGCCAAGGCTACGATGAAATTCTTATCACCCACCTTGTAGCTAGCGCCATGCGAATCCTTAGGCACGTAGATTTCGCGACTCTGCCCCGCAAAGCTTAGCGTAGCTACTACGCCGGGTTCACCCGGTAAATTCGCATCGACCGGGACGAATTTCTCGACCGCGGAGCTAAGTAGGCTAACGGGGGCGAAATTTATTCCGTCGAAGCTGTAAAGCGAGAGATTGCCTAGCGGATTATCCTCGTTTTTCTTAAGCGGCGCAGTGCTCATATCAGCCATTTTAGTGGCGTTTATATCAAGACTTGAGTTTAGATAGAATTTGCCGTCTTTAGATTTTATGTAGATGAAATTCTTACTTTTAGGCTCTGTGTTAAAAGTAATACTAAGCTCGCCTATCTCCATGCTCTCGCCTGATTGCAAGGAGACATTTTGGCTGCCGACATTGTTTGAAAATAATAGCTCCACGCGCGCAGGAGCCTGCCTGGTCGGATCTTGCACCCATTTTAGCTCGCCATGTTCTACAAGCTCTTTAAATTTTAAATTTGCGATCCTGCCCTCTACGTCTAGATTGAGATCGAAGTTCATCCGTCCTGCGCCGTTTAAAAATTTGCTCTCATCGGCGGAGATAAACTCGCCATCGCTGCCTAAAGTAAGGAGCTGAACGACCTCGTCTTTGGTCGTTACGATCGAGCTTTCGCCGCCCTCTCTTATATGGATATTGCCCTCAAAGCCGAAATATCTCGTCAAAATTGCTCCAACAAGCATAAACAAAAAGCTCGCGTGAAAGATTAGCGCAGGCAGCGTGCGAAGCTTAATCATGCGGTAGCGATAGATATTGTAGGTTAAATTTATTCCCAAAAGCACCATCAGCGCGCCAAACCACGCAGTAGAATAAACCATCGCCCAAGCTACTTCCGTGCCGTAAGCGGTCTCTACGAAAGTGGCGATCGCACAGGCTAGCGCCAAAATCAGTAGCATCACTGACGCGCACTCCATACTAAAAAATGTCTTCATTGATTTCCTTTAGATTTACGAGGGTTTTCAAAATCGCGAGATTTTAGCAAAAATTGCTTAATTTTTCATTTTACGGCTTGCAAGCGCACGCCTGCTAGCGTAGCGCGAATATGCGTTAAGATGCTCTGATAAAGCGGTAAAATTCTCATCTTAGGCATTCGCGCAGAAATTTAACGGCTCGGATAAAATTTTATAAAATGCTGTGAAATTTAGCGAATTCTATTAAATTTCGTGCGTCATCTCATCGCGTAATTTCTAATTTAGAATTCCGCTGCGATAAAATTCTATCTTTGCGAAATTACTTCTTATTATTTTTTGCCTTGGGTATATGCGAGCTCGCACACGTCGCCCACGGCTTGATGGCACGGGATTGCCGAGATCGAGTTATTGGGCGAGCCGTCAATCACTTTGTCTGAATAAACCAAATAGATTAGCGAGCCCTGCAGCGCATCGTAAAGCCTGACTACATGGGTCTTTTTGAAGATCAACGAGCTGCGTTTTTCAAAAATATCCTCTTTTTTCAGCTCCTCTTTAATGATGATTTTAGGCGCTGTCTGCACGCACGACACAGAGGCTTCGGAGCGGTCCTCCTCCACGCCGATGATCTCTTTGGCACCGCCTTTTTTGGCGTAAGAGACGTAGCAGGTCACGCCGTCGATCTTAGGATCTTTAACCGCGATAACTTCGATGCGATCGTCTTTGCCAAAAATTCTAAACGAAGTATTTACGCTACCTACGAGCTCGTAATCGCCCGCGCAAGCAAAAGCCGCTAAAATCGCTACTAGAATAAATTTTTTCATAATCATCCTTTGGAATTTTAGCGGCGATTTTATCATTTATAATATAAATATTAAGCAAGTTTTTATAAAATACCGCGATTTAAATTTAAAGGAATTTTATGATCGAAGATATCTTTAGAGAATACGATATTCGCGGCATCGTGGGCGAGGAGCTAAACGAGCGCAGCGTAAAAGCGATCGGCTTCGCGCTTGGCAAACATATCGCAAATCTCGGGCTTGAGCGCGTTAGCGTGGGATACGACGCCCGTCTTAGCGCGGATGAGCTTTTCGGCTATTTCGTAAGCGGGCTAAATTTTGCCGGGTTGCGGGTTTATAATATCGGCTTGCTACCGACGCCGGTGGGCTATTTTAGCGTATTTACGCATAAATTTGACGCAAACGTAATGATCACCGGCTCGCACAACCCCAAAAATTACAACGGCTTTAAGATAACGATCGGCACGGATAGCTTCTTTGGCGCGGATTTAAGGCGTCTTGGCGCGCAGGTGCGAGAGCTAATGAGTTCAAATTTTGAAATTCCAACCGATACAAGCACCCAGAGGTACGACATCTTAAGCGAGTATCTAGCATATTTTGAGAAGGAATTTGCGGCTCTTAAGGGCTTTGCCGCGCCCTTTATAATCGACTGCGCAAACGGCGCTGCGGGCGTTACCGTTACTAAAATCATAGAAAGGCTGGAGCTAAACGCTAAAGTTTTATTTCCGCAGCCAGACGGCAACTTTCCAAACCACCACCCAGACCCCAGCGAAGAGAAAAATTTAGCAGATCTCAAAGCTGCGATGAAGCAAGATGGCGTGAGCTTGGGCTTCGGCTTTGACGGAGATGCAGATAGGATCGCCGTGCTTACGCCGCGCCGCAACATCAAAGGTGACGAGCTAGCATGCCTGCTTGCTCTAAACATGCACCGCCCGCGCATCCTAGGCGAAGTTAAATGCTCTCAAGCGATGTATGACACCATCGATAAGATCGGCAAAAGCTTTATGGGCAAGACCGGCCACAGCAATATCAAAAAGGCGATGAAGGAGCTCGGTATCGATCTTGCCGCCGAGGTTAGCGGGCATATTTATTTTAAAGAGCGATATTTCGGCTTTGATGACGGCGTATATGCGATGATGCGCGTGCTTGAGCTCGTAGCTAAAGGATATGATTTAGACGCCGAACTAGACAAGCTACCGCGAGTTTTTAGCACCGACGAGATAAAATTTAATACGAGTGAGGAGGCGAAATTTAAGATCATCGAAGCTCTTAAAACTCAAATCCACGCAGGTATCGCGGAGCTGCCGCCCATCCGCGATATTATCGAGATCGACGGCATCAGAGTGCGATTTGATGACGGCTGGGCGCTCGTACGGGCAAGCAACACCACGCCTGTGATCGTAACTCGCTTCGAGGCTCGCAGCCCTGAGTTTCGCGACGAGATGCAGCGCGTATTTTTAGGTAAACTAGAAAATTTAAAGGATCAGAGATGAACGAATCTGAAAAGCAAGAGGTTGAAAAAAATATAAAAGAGCTTTTGGCTGCGAGAGCGGAATTTTTTAAATTCTTAGATGAGCGCGTGCCAAAAATCGCGGATACCGACGTATTTGATTTCGAGCGCGCAGGCGCGGCTAGCCTGAAGGAAGTTTACGCGAAATTCTACGGCTACGATTACGCCGCGCGCAAGCTGCTGCCATACTTATACCGCACTTACGGACTAAATTTCGATGTCTGAGATCATCTTAGATCGCGCCGCTTATGTGCACAATCTAGCGCAAATCGCCGCCAAAGTAGGTGGAGCGGAGCGAGTATTTTTGGTAGCCAAGGATAATTCATACGGTCATGGCTGCAGGCTTTGCTGCGAGGAAGCGGCAAAGCTAGGCTTCGTACGCGTCGTAACGCGAAGTGCTGCGGAAGCTGCGCAGATCGCGGATCTATTCGGCGAAATTTTAGTGCTCTCGCACATTCCGCGCGGGGACGAGGACGAGCGGTTTTGCTACGCAGTAAATGATCTGAGCTACTTCTCGCGTCTTAAACGAGGGCTTAAAATTTATATCGCTGCAGATACCGCAATGCATAGAAACGGCATCAGTGCGAGCGAGTTAGATGAGGCGCTTAGGCTATGCAAGCAGGGCGGATTTAAGCTTCACGGCTTTTTCACGCACTTTCGCACAAGCGACGAGCTAAGTGGAGATTTTTTCGCACAAAGGCAAAATTTCATAGAATTTAAGCGTCTCGCGAGGCAAAAAGCCGCCGCCGCGGGCTTTGAAAATTTAAAATTTCATTCGAGCAACTCCGCAGCTATCGAGCGAAGTGCGGGCTTTGAGGACGAATACGTGCGCGTGGGTATGGCACAGTTTGGCTATCCGCAATTCGACGAGAGCCTAAATTTACACCCCGTGCTAAAGCTCTATGCCGATCTGATCAGCTCGCGCGTGCTAAAAAAAGGCGAGCGCGTGGGCTACGGCGCGAAATTTGAAGCGCCGCGCGATATGAGGATCGGCACATACGATCTGGGCTACGCAGATGGGCTATTTCGCTACGACGGCGAGGGCAAGCTAGCGCTTGCAAGCGGGCAAAAAATGCTCGGAAAAATGTCGATGGATAGCTTCTGCGCAGAATTCAGCGGCGAGCGCATCTGCGTGCTGGACGATGCGCGAGCCTGGGCAAAGCGCTTCGGCACGATCGAATATGAAATTTTAGTCAAATTAAATTCCAACATCCCAAGGAGATTTCAATGAAAGAGCTGCAAGGAGAAAATAACGAGCGTATAGGTTACGACGATAAAGGCTTATCTGCGCGAGGCGAGAGCTTTGGCGGAGAAGAGTATCCGCGCCAAAAAGGAGGGCTTCATATCTTAATCAAAGCTCTAATCGTCTTAGTGATTGCAGCGATTGCGTTTGCGATATTTGCAGTGCCGGTTTACAATAAACTCGTAAGCAAAGATGAAGAAGTTAAGGCCGCGTGGAGCCAGGTACAAAATCAATATCAGCGCCGCGCCGATTTGATTCCAAATTTCGTAGAAACCGTCAAGGGCTACGCAAGCCATGAAAAAGATACCTTAGAAGGCGTCATAAATGCCCGCGCTAAGGCAACCGCTGTCAATATCAATGCAGAAAGTTTAGCGCAAGATCCAGAGGCGTTTGCGAAATTTAACGGCGCTCAAGGCGAGCTTAGCTCGGCCCTATCGCGCTTGATGCTGGTAGTCGAGCGTTATCCGGATCTTAAGGCAAATCAGAATTTCGCCGACTTGCAAAATCAGCTCGAAGGCACGGAAAATCGCATCGCCGTAGCGCGCAAGGACTACATCGCTTCGGTGCAGGACTACAACAAGCTAATTAGGACCTTTCCTACAAACATCATCGCGCGCATAGTAGGACTAGGCGGCGCCAAACCTAGCTTTAGCGCTGATAGCTCAAGCCAAAAAGCCCCTAGCGTTTCGTTTAAATAACGCTAAGGGAGACAAATGCTAAGCGAGCAGTGCAAGCAAAAAATCCACGAGCTAATCACGAAAGCCGAAGCCGCAAGTGGTGCGCAGATCGTCTGCGTGGTCGCGCGCGAAGCAAGAGAGGACTGCGAAGCTAGCTACAGCGCAGCGGCAGTGACGGCGTTTGCGATCGGCATCGTTCTGTGCTTCGTGCCGCAAATAAGCAAAGCTGAGCTACTGCAGATCGTAGCGCTTAGCTTCATTGCGATTAAAGCTCTGCTAGCTAAATGCCCCACGCTTTTAACTCTAATCATGTTTAAATCTCGCAGACTTCGGCTCTCTGGCGAGTTTGCGATGCAAAAATTTTACGAGCGTTATGGCAGCGTAAAAGAAGCGATAATGTTTTGCGTCTGCGTCCGCGAGCGCTGCGCTCATATCATCTGCGGCAAGCGGGCGGCAGAGTTTATCTCTAAGGGCGAGTTTGAACGTATCACGACAGAATTTAATCCCAGCACGCAAGGTCTTGAGCCTGCTGTTTTAAAGGCGATGGACGCGCTGTGCGAGCTAGCCATGCGAGTGCCTAAAGATAGCGAAAATAACGAGATAGAAGAGACCTTGGTGGAGCTGCGATGAGAGTGGCTTGTAGATTTGCTTTTTCCCTAATGGCGCTATTTGTAATAAGCGTCGCCGCACCTAGCGAGTATCTAGCCCATCCAAACGGCACCGCCGTAATTGATGAGGCTAGCATTTTACGCCCAGCCGCGAGAGAGAGTCTGAATGAAATTTTAACGACTTTCGATAAAAATTCCACAAACCAGATCATGTTCGTAAGCCTAAAATCGCTCGGCGGCTACTCTATCGAGGAAATAGGCGTAGAGCAGGCGCGCGCTCTTGGTATCGGGCAAAAAGGGCGCGACAACGGTGTACTGCTGCTCGTCGCTCCGCACGAGCATAAAGTGCGTATCGAGGTCGGATACGGGCTAGAGGGCGTGCTAACCGATATGCGCGCCAAGCGTATCATCAGCAATAAAATTCTGCCCTATTTTAGGCAGGGAGATTACGAAAGTGGCGTCATTAGCGGGATTTCGGCGATCATCAGCACGATCGAAGGCGGCGATATAAAATTTGATCCGCTTAACGCCAATGCGCAGCAGGATCCGAGCAACAAGGACTTTGCTATCTTTATGGTGCTTTTTGCGGTCTTGCTTTTTGCGATACTAAGCCGCCGCGTGACGCGCCACAGTAGAAGCGATGAGGATATAATCTCAAGTGCAGACATCATAAGCGAAATCGCGCGCTCATCGCGCATGAGAGGCGGCTCATCCGGGGATTTTGGCGGATTTAAAGGAAATGGCGGTTTTAGCGGAGGCGGCTTCAGTGGGGGCGGTGGAAGCTTCGGCGGAGGCGGTGCTAGCGGGAGCTGGTAGCTGTGGAAATTGCATCAAAATTTCAAATCGTAGAATTTTATCTAAATTTTATAATTTCAGAATTTCTAAATTCGGTTGCTAGTATAGAAAAACAACATGAGCGGCTTGTCGTTGCCTCAATCTTTAGCGTGCGCTCGGAGAGGTCAAACTTGGAGGCGAGCGAGGTGCCGTCGCTGCTTAGATGGTGCTTCCATCCGTCGCAGCCTGCGAGCAGCAGCGCGAACACGGCGGCAGCAACTTTTAAATTTAAAAATTTCATCATCTAAAACCAGCCTTCGGGCGCGCTAAATCGGCCTTTAAATTTGCGTTTGAAATTTTAAAATTTACGGCGCGATCTGGGCGGAAATTTATATCGCGATCCGCGCCTAGGCGTATGTTGCGAACTACGTCGAAATCTGGGCCCGTAGCGTTTCGGTTTTTAAAATTTAGACTTTTTAAATTTTTACCCACTCCGCTCGGCTTTGCATCGGTGCTTGATCTTTCTAGGCAAACGGCTTCGGCAGGACGTGCGCAGCAAAGGGCTGCACCTGCACGCGCGAGCTTTGTGCGGATCCAAAAAGAGCGCGGGCGGGCAGTGAAATTTTTAAATTTTAACGTAGCTTCATTTTTCATCATGCGAGCTAAATTTTATGCACCGGAATTCTGTGCGCCTGAATTTCTAATATCGGAATTTTTGCCATTAGAATTTTCGGCACTCTGATCTTCGCCGCCAGAATTTTGCGAGGCGGGATTTTGCTCGCTCGCAGCTTCGGCGCTAGAGCTTTGCGAAGCGCTTTTGTTTGGATCGCGATCTGAAACTTTATCCTGTGAGCCGAGATTATGCTTCATTGTGCTTTGATCTAAAAGTTCTATTCGATCGAGTTTGCCGTGTCTTAGGCGCACCACTTTGTCGGCAAATTTACCGAGCTCTTCGTTGTGCGTGACCAAAAGCAGCGTCTTGCCCTCGCTACGAAGCGTCTGAAAGAGCTGCAAAACTACGCGCTCGTTGGCCTCGTCGAGGTTGCCCGTAGGCTCGTCGGCAATGATTATATCGGGGTCATTGATGAGTGCGCGAGCGATGCAGACGCGCTGCTGCTCGCCGCCGCTAAGCTCGCTAGGGCGGTGCGTAATGCGGTGCCCGA
>NZ_CALKTS010000357.1 GCF_937997595.1 uncultured Campylobacter sp.
CACGTTCGGCTCATTTGCTATTTTCAAAAATCCCTCCGCGTTTATGCTGCCGACCTTATACAGCTCGTAGTCGTACTGCTTTACGCCGGGCGCGTTCATAAGCATGCTAAAGCCCTTTTGTTTAAGCAGATCAAGCGCCTTGCTGCTGCGATTGCCCGTATTACAATAAAGTACGACGTTTTTATCCTTGTAGGCGTTTATCTCATCCAGCCTGCTTTCAAGCTGCTCAAGCGGGATGTTGATCGCGTGTTTTAGGTGGCCTGCAGCGTACTCATCCGCGCTTCTGACGTCGATGACTAGATAATTTTCTTTCGCCCTATTGTCCTCCTCTATCGCTGATAGCGCCGCGCCGCTTATGGCGTAGCCGTTAGGCTGTTGCATCTCGGCGCTACAAGTCGCAAAAGATCCCAATGCCGCCAGCAAAACCGCGCTTTTTAAAATTTTGTGAGAAATAAATTTCATCTCGTCTCCTCTTAATAAAATTTCGTAGTTAAATTTGCATAAATTTCTGCAAAAATTCTTCGGCGACCGCCGACTCTGAGGAATAATTCTATAAGAATTTTTATTAATTCCAAATTAATAACGAGCGTTTTTGCGATCGTATTTTTAAATCTTTTATAGGTTAAAAGCGCCCAAGGAGATCCTCGGGACATTAAATTTAGCAGCAGCATCCTCCGCCGCAACATTCATTGCCGCCACCAAGTACCTCAGGTGCCTGTCCGTAGCCTGCGAACGCGCGAAATACTTGCTTCTGTCGCCAAGGGCCTCGAAATATCTTCCAAACCGCGTTTCCTGCACTATCGCCGCGCTGTTGCCACATACGCTCATCGGTAGGTCTTTTTCGAAATGGTGATGATCGTCTAGATCGAAGAAATGCTAGCTACCTTCTATGACACTGCGGTATATCGCTATTTGAGCGTATTCCTCGCAGATGTCCTCGATAAAATCCGAAATTTTAATCGCGCGGACTGTGCGAGAGCTAAATTTGATATTACCGATGAGATCCTCAATCTGCGGATTGTCGATCGCAGCGCGCACGGAGCTCATATAGTGAAAGTCCTTCCAGCCTATAGCCTGCAATAACCTACTAAAATCCTCGATATACATCGCTCCGCCTAGACATTCGCCGCGTAAAATTCGGTCGTCTGAGATATTTTCATGCACGCGACGATCTGCAGAAATATCCGAAAAATAAAGCTCGCCGCCGCATTTTAGCACGCGTCAATTAAAAAAAGTGCCGATTACTTCGCCGGCGATGATTTTGCGAAAATAACCTTCACAATTACACTTTTCGCTCATTAGTTCTTCTAAATTTTATTTTCGGCGACCGCCGACTTAAATTTTATTTAAAATTTTGCCTAAGTGGAATTTGAAATAAAATTTAGCGCGCTTTGCGCAAAATCCGCGTCTTTAAATTTAAAACGGCTTTTATCTTTTAGGCGATCGACTTACTTAATTGCAGTGCCGTTTAAGCTCAAACCATCCCCGGCACAAACGCACCTAATTTGCGGGAAGCTTAGATACTTACAAGCAGAAATTCTCGCCTGCTTGTTTTTTCCGTTTAGTTTATTTGCGTATGCCGTAGCTTTTTAAATTTGAGTAAAGCCGCCTAGCATCGCATCCGAAATTTTATCCGTCGTGCCGCTTACGATGCGGCTGCGATAAGAGATTGCCGCAGGACTTTGCGCGCCCCAAATCTCGTCAAACCACTTTAGAAATTTTACCCCGTCATATCGCACCGGCAAGGCCTCGACATAGATCCGCCCACGTTTGGCGCGGTAGATCGCCTCTTTATTAGGCCTCACGGCGATGCGACTAATCAAGCCAAAAAGCGTGCCGCTTAAATTTCGCGCATGAAACCCTTCTCCTTTAAATTTTAAAATTTCATCCGCTTGCGCGTTTTGCGATATGTCGTTCTCCTCGCTGCTCGTTTTTTCCGTAAATTTTAAAATTTCCCTCACCTCGGCAAATTCTAAATTTAGGGGTGCAAAATTTGGCATGCCAGCCGCGCCGTTATTGATGACGATGCCGTGCTGAAGGGCGATCGCCGCGGACGCGCAGGTGTGCGTGCAGGCTAGCACGTCAAATTTATTTTCCGCTAGCCACGCGTCAAGTTCCTTTTGGCGGACGGGCTCGCTTAAGCTTTCGCGAGAGCAGCCCCAACCGGCTAAAAATTTCTCATCTCCGTGTGTGATAGCGACATTTGCGTCGCCGACGCTTATAAGCTCGCATTTATGGCGGTTTTTAAAGATTTCCAAATTCTGCGCGCACTCTTTTTTTACAAGACGGCTTAGGCGAGCGTGGATTAAATTTGAGCGGCCCACCGCACCGGCATCGGTACATGGCGGATAGAAACAGCCGCATCCGTTTTGACCGCTTACAAGCTCGAACTCGACGTTGCCGTTGACCGCCGTTAGACCGCGTTTTGCTATTTCGCGCTCTATTTTGCAAAAGCTCTTTGCCTCTGCGTCAAACCAGTGGATATCGCCGTTAAAAACCACGCTCGCATTTTCGGCGTCCGCCATGGCTAAAATTTGCTCCAGCGCAAATATATTGCCGTAAAGCCCGCCTACGACATATAGGCAGCGGCTTTCAAATTTAGGCTCGCGCGGGAAATTTAGCGCGTATTCAAGCGGGCAAGAGCTCATCTTTTATCTTCGCATTTACAAAGCAACCCGGGCAGCGCATAAGCAAGCGTGCATGCGATCAGTCCGTAGAAATTTATACCCAGTAGCATCGAGTATTTGCCGCTGCCGATAGCCAAAAACTCGGGAAAAAATTTCGCGTCAAACGCAAATGCGACGCCAAGAAATATCCCGAGCCAAAAGCTGAGGTGAAAACCAAGCCTCGTAGGTCTTACAAATCCGTGCAACAAAAATATCGGCGCTAAGCCGATTACCATCGTACCGCTAATGGTCGTAGCTTTTAGAATGTCCGTGCCCACGATCATCGGTAAATTTCCAAAAATAGCAAAAAGTATCATCGAGATTATGCCGATTTTGATCGCATTTTTATAAACATCTTTGTTAAGCATTGCCGGGATATCATAGCCCACGAGCTTTGAAAGGCTCGCAAATGTCGAGTCCAGCGTCGAGCCTGCCGCGGCGATCATTACCGCCGTCATAAGGATCGTAGAGCCGATACCCATGGTTTTGGCTAGCTCTGCGGGGATGTTGCCCTTTGCAGCTATGCCTTCCATAGAGCCGTAAATTCCGATAAAGCTAAAGATCACGATGGCTATAAAACCTAGAATTCCAGATACTATGAAGCTTTTTAGCATCGTTTTTTCTTCACAGATAAAGCCGCGATCGGTTAAAACCGGATCATGAAACGGGTAGCTAACCAGCTGTAAAACGGCGACTAATAGCAGATCCACGCCTCCACCAAGCGTCCATGATCCGGTCGTTACGAGCTCGCCCACGCCGTGCTTTGGCAGGATCGTGACGATAACCCAAAGCGTCGCAACGATGAAAACGAGGGCCTGGATCACGTCGGTTACGATTGAGCCGCGAAGCCCGCCGCGCACCGAATACACTAGCGTAAAAATCGTAAAGAGCGAAGCTGCGAGGATAAAAGGCATGCTGCCGCTATCGCCGTAATATCCGCCCACGACTGCGGTATTGCTCCATACTTCGTTAAAAAGTCGCACTAAAATCGCTACGCAAAAGGCTACGCTAGCCGCCGCGCCGTAGTTACTCAATAGAAATGAAACCAGCCCGGTTGCGCCGAATTTTCGCCTTAGGCGGTATATAACAAGCCCGGCTATTGGGATACAAAGCCAATACGTCGCATATGCCACGCCGCCCACGATGCCGTAGCTAGCGCCTAAATTTGCGGCGTTGGTGACGGATTTTGCGAAGATCCAGCTGATAAAAATACTCGTCGTTAGCAAAAACGGCGATACTTTCGCTCCGTCCGCGCTCTCGCCTTTAAAAAACGAGCCGATGCTACGCGCTTTTGGCGAAAAGGCGTACATTATGGCGCCGTAAACGATCAAAAAGCCCCAAAAAAAGAGCGATTGATACTCCTTCATTAATTCTCCTTAAATTCTAAAATTTTATCCAAAGCCTTCATGCTATCGCTTATCGCACGGGGGCAAATTTGCATAAAAAGCCCCTTCTGCAGGATAATCTCAAGCTCTGCGGGTTTACTAAGATCATAGCCCAGCACCTCTTTGCAGATACTTGATTTTTGCGTTTTAAAATAAATTTCTTTAAAGCTCGCGAGTTTTTGCTTAAATTTCCCCTTATCATCGCCGTAGGCAAGCCCTAGCACTAGTACCGCCGCCAGATACGCGCCGCATACGCTTCCTTCTTGCAAGCCGCCCACAAGCCCGCAACTAAGCCTCATCAGCTGCACCTCATCCGCGCCAAGATACTTCGCATAACGCGCCAAAATCATCTGCGCGCAGTTTTGCTCGGCAAATCTTTGCGCGATTTGCTCATTACTCATCATAGCTTTATCCTTAAATTTTATTTCAAGCAATGCAGACAGGTTAAAGTTTAAATTTTACCTGTCGTGGCCGCAAATTTATACGCAGAATTTAATTGAAAAATTCCTGCGGGGCTTTTTCGGGCGCGTCTTTTGGAAGACCTTTTTCTTTAACAGGGCTGCCCGCTTTTTTACTCCATTCATACCAACCGCCGACGTAAACACCTACTCGAGGCCAGCCCAAGGCCTTTGCAATATAATATGTCTCGGCCGCTCTCCAGCCCGTACCGCAGTGAAACGAGACGATTTTATCGGGACTTATACCCCAAAGCTTCCAGCGATCCTCTATGATTTTATAATTAAACATCGTGTTGTCTAAATTCCTAAAATCTTCCATCGCATAAGGATTTGAGCCTGCGTAGGCAAATCTTGAGTTTGCGATATCACCCACTTTATCTATATACGTGTAGCCGCTCTTTTTGCCGAGATATTCGTCAAAGCTTCTAACCGACGCAATAACGGCATTTTTATCGCCCACAAGCTCACGTTCTTGCTCATAGCTAAATACGATACCAGGATTTTGCGGAATTTGTACGCCGAATTCCCTCTTTTGCGGCGTAACAATACCTGTTTTAAAAGGACGTTTTTCTAGCTTCCAAAGCGTCTTTCCTCCGTTTAAAAATTTTATATTTTTTACGCCCGCATAGTCCATAACCAAAGCCGCTCTATTCGCGCCCGTTGTTCCTTTCGTCGTAGCATATAAAATCACCATCGTATTTTCGTTAATACCCGCATTTTGTAAGACCTCTTTTATGTGTTCTTTAGACGGAAGTCCCCAGAATTTCAACTGCTCCTCAAGTGGGATATTTTCGTATTCTTGCATTATTCTCGGACCCACGACGTGATTTATATCGTCAGAGAATAAATTTATTGCGCCCTTAATGTGGCTGCTTTCGTATTCACCTTTTTCGCCGGGGACGGAAATCTCTACAATGACATATCCTCTGCCGTCATAAGCCTCTACTTTTTTACCGTCTAATAAATCTTGCAGCCACTGCGGCGAAACATATCTCTCATAGCCCTTTAGCCGCTCTAAGTCATTGGGGTGAGCATTTATTCCGCCCTTTAGAGCGTATAAATTTGAAAATCCCTGCTCTTTAAATTTATCATAAACCGCTTCGCTTAGCTCGTCGTCGGCATAAAGAACGGTCTTTTTGCTTTTATCTATCTTGCGTCTTTTAAGCTCCACGTCGATTTTATCTTTACTTGGTTCGTAATTTAGCCACTGAGCAGGGAAGTCGATCGTACCTTTTAAATGCCCGCTTACGCCCTTTGCGTTTTTCCAGCCCAGATACAAATCCTCGCTTCTGGTGTCAATAAGCTGAACGTCATCTCGTAGCTCCTCATAGCCGATAGTAGCTTCTTTTGCAAAGCAGGCTGCTGCAAATGCAAATAAAAACAGCGCTGCTGCAACAAATATTTTTTTCATTTCTACTCCTTTGAAACAATTTGTTTCTTTTTTAAAATTTGAACGATTTTTTTGAATATATAAAAATACACAATTGTGCAAGCTCCGGAAAATAGATAAATTCTAGCTTGAGCTATAATTTTTTCAAATGATAGCGCGAAAGTTACGTCTACTAATTTACCGCTTGATAATAGCGAATATAGCTCGCTTGCGATTATCCTAGAAAATAGCGCCATAACCGCACTTGCAGCAAGAATTTTCTTAAATTTAATCTTGCCTGCGCAAAAAAGTGATATGATCGCCGCATTTACAAATCCGAGCACAAGCGAATAGCTAAAAAATGTGTCGGCAAGTCGAAATTTTATCATTATGCACGCAATGGCAACGAGATAAAAAACCGATGGCACAAATCCAAAATACACGCAAAAAATAAAAAGCCCTGCGATGTTTAAATATACGTAATCCGCGACTTCAAAAAATATTAGAGATACGGCGGTAAACGCGCTTAAAATCGCAGCGGAGAAAAATACTATGATCCCGCTTAGAAAATTTTCTTTTCGCATCATAAGGCTTATCCTTTAAAAACCGATGGATATTGCGCGATTAAAAAGTAAATTCACACGCACCCCGCAAATAACCGATTTTAAAGACAATAGTGCTTTCTATCACCGTATCTATTCTCCTTAAATTTTATTTCAAGCGGGACGTAAATTTAACTTATTCCGCCCGCTGCTTTACGCCTTTTAAATTTGGACGTAAGTTTAATTTTACGCAAGAGCTCCGCCGCAGCTAGATCCCGCGCCCGCCGTGCAAGCGTAGCAGTAGTCGCGAAATACGATCTGCCGCCCAAGCTCCTTAGCCTTTATAATCTCGAATATGTCTTTAGGGCCGTTTGCCGCAAGAGCTTGCATTTGGTTAAAGTCGCAGTCGTAAATTTTGCCGTCATAGCCCACTGAAATTTGGAAACGGCACATCATGTTAGGCGCCGCGCACGGGTTAAAGTTATCTCGTAGCAGCTTCATATATCCCGCCAGCTCGCCGCTTTTTTCAAGCGACTTAGCAAAACGCCCCATCGGCACATTTGTGATCGTAAATAGATGATCGAACTCGATGCCAAAATTTTGCTTCAGCTCGCGCTTATAGTCCGCTTCAAGCTGTGCTTGTGCGCCGGGCAAAAATGCCCCACCCGGATTATAGACTAAATTTAGCTTTAAATTTCCGCCCCTACCGTAGCCCGCCGCATTTAATCTTTTTAGCGCTTCTATCGATGCTTCGAATGTTCCGTGTCCGCGCTGCGCATCAACGTTCTCTTGCGTGTAGCACGGCAGGCTCGCGACCAGCTCTACGCCGTGATCTGCGTAAAATTTAATCAAATCCTCATAGCCTTTTTCAAGCAAAATCGTTAAATTCGTGCGCACGATGATATGAGGCAGTATCTTTGTAGCCTCACTCACGAGCCAGCGGAAATTCTCGTTCATTTCTGGCGCGCCTCCGGTGATATCGAGCGTTTGAAATTTATGCGTTCGTATCGCCTCCAAAACCGCTTCCATTACCACCCTACTCATCGTTTCAGTACGCTTCGGACCTGCCTGCACGTGGCAGTGAGAACAGGCAAGGTTGCAAATTTTGCCGACATTGATCTGAATTGTTGAAATTTCGCCAGTTTTTCTAATCTCGGGCGCAAGACGCTCTATAAAGCTCATTTTCTATTCCTTTTATAAAATTTTAAACTCAAAACGTTTTTAAGATAATTGGTATTTGGACTCTCATTTACATCGGTCATCACAGTGGCGATATGCTTTATGTTTTGTACGCCATTTTTGGCGAAATTCCCACAGCACGTAGCGCAGTAGGTATAAAGATTAGGCAAGTTCTTGTCTTTTAGCTTTTGCGGATAATCGGCAGCGATTTGCGGCTCATTACTTTTGGCAAGTCCGCCCAGCCCGCAGCAATTCACATCCGTAAAACTATTTTTGTAGTTTGGAACGTATTTTTTAAACGTCTCAAAAATAGGCTTATGAATGCGCTCGGGGCAGGGATAAAACATATGCGCTTCCTCCTTTATCTCGTGATTTAAGCCAAGCTCTTCAAATTTTTCATAAAGCGTTTTTATCTTTATGTCGATTTTATCTTTTAAAAAATGATAGCAATTAGGACAGGCTAAAATGAGCGTCTCAACGCCCTTTGCGGCAAAAAGCTCGTTTAGATGGGCTTTGGTACGATCAAACTGCCCCCGCCCCTCAAAAAGCGGTTTGCCGCAGCAATCTACGCTAAAATCAATCCCCAACGGCTCAAACAGATCGATAATAAATTTAGTCGTCCTCGGCAAAAAGCCCGGAAAATTACAGCCGAAAAAGACGAGCTCGCGGCTTTTTTTCGCTGAATTATTGGCGTAAAGATAGGGCGATTTTAAGAAATTTAAATAGCGAAACGGCTTTTTAATTTCGGTTCTAAGATTTATCGCAATCTCGTTGCCGCTGATGTCTTTGGGGCATACGGCGTAGCATTTATCGCACAAAAAGCAGTTAAACGCGAGATCCTTTCGCTTCGAAAAATCGAGCAAATTTATATCGTATTTGGTTAAAAACTCGCAATGTTTCGTGCATGCGCCGCAGTCTATACAAAACTCCGGCGGATTTTTAATAACTTTTTGCGATCTCATCAGCGCTCGCTCCGTTTCTAAATTTATATTGTAAAATTTGCATTTTTAAAAGCGTGCTTAGCACTCCCTCGCGCCTAAATTTGCGCGCGCTCGTGATTATACGCTCGCGCAGACGTTTAAATTTAACGCCAGCCTTTTTTAACTTCATACTGAGCGCGTAATCCTCCATTATAGCTAGGTTTTCAAAGCCGCCAAACTTCTGGAATAAGGCTTTTCGGATAAAAATTCCTTGATCGCCGAACGCAATATTTCTAAAATTTACGCGCAAATTTGAACCCAGAGCGATTAAATTTAACAAAACTCCGCTCGGCTTAAATTTAAGCGTAAAACACCCCGCCTCGCAGGTTTCGAGCACTGCGTCAGCTCGAGCCACCGCGTTTGCGCTTTCAAATTCACTATCGGCGTGCAAAAAGAGCAAATTTTCAAATTTCGCTGCGCGCGCCCCCGCGTCCATCTGCGCGCCTCTGCCCTTGCGCGTCTTTAAAATTTGAAATTTCTGCGGGGCGAAATTCTCGCTCAAAAATGCGGCAAGATCGAAATCTTCGCCTCGCTCGCTCGCCGCTTCTCCGCCGCGTTCGCAAGGCTCGCTTTTAAATTTAAAAGCGGATTCGTCGGCGCCTTTTAAATTTGCTTCGAGATTTAAATTTTGGCTCAGCTTCGGAATTTCCTCGCCCTGCGCGTTTGCGCTTGCATCTAATTTTGCGCGCGCGCCGCGATTTTCGCCGTCAAATTTGCCGCCTTTATCGCTAGCGTCTGCAAAAATTATCTCAAGCTCGCCACACTGCATTGCTAAAACGCGGCACAGGCGCCGCAAAATTTCATCCGGCTCGTTATAGATCGGAATTATTACCGAGATCGCCATTTTTAGCCTTTAGCTTTTTTACGCCCCAGCTCGAAAGCGCCACGAGCGCCGCCATCAAAAAGCATGCCAGCATAAAGCCGCCCGAGCGCACGTCCAGAGCTTTTTCGCCCAAATTTACCATGATGAATGTGGCCGGCACTATGCCTACAAAAGTTGCAAGGACGTAGTCGCGCAGGCTCACGTTCATTAGTCCGCATGCGTAGTTTAGAGCATTATAGGGCACCAAAGGCATAAGACGAAGGATCAAAATCAGGCTAAATTTACCGCCCGATTTGCCAAGTGTTTTTAAAATTTTGCTTTTTGAGCTTTGCACAAGCTCACTGAAAGCCTTAAAGCCCAAAAAGCGCGCTATATAAAACATCAAAACGGAATTTATCATCGCGCCGATAATCGTATAGACGCTGCCGGCAAGCAGCCCGAATGCGGCACCGGCAACGACTGCTAAAATCGGCACCGGAAATAAAAATATCGGTAAAATAGCAAAACATACGACATAGATCAGAGGAGCGAAGATCGCATGCTCGCCGATAATCTCGCGCAGCTCGCTAATGCCGATTTTATGCATCAAAAAAGCCGCCACGAAGAGGATCGCAACGATGATCACAAATTTAAGCAGCCCCGTTTGTTTCAATCTGAGCCTTTTTAGCCTTTTTGTCGTCTAAAATTTTCTTCGCGATATAGGCTACGATAGTAAAAGCAAATAGCATAGTAAGGCCTACGAATAAAATTTTGCCCCCACCCATCAGGCTACCGCCGAAATACGAATATACAAGAGTCGCGGGCAGCTGCCCGATACCCGTCGCCCAGAAAAACCCCCAAAACCTCATTGATGTAAGACCTGCCGCGTAGCTAACGAGATCAAAGCTCACAAACGGCAGCAAACGGCAGACGATAATCGTATGCTTGCCGAATCTTTTGAAAAACTCGTCCGTTGCCGCAAGGGCTTTTTTGCCGGTTAGCTTCTCAACGACGTCGCGTCCTAGAATTCGCGCTATATAAAAGCAAAGTGCGGCTCCTACCATCGCCGAACTCCAAGAAAGCACCGCGCCCCAAACCCAACCGAAGATCATAGCGTTTGAAAGCGTAATCAAAAAAGCAGGCACCGGCGCCATAATGCTTTGAAGCACCATCAAAAAGAAGCTCACGCAAGCCGCGGTCGTCTTATCAAAGCTTTGCAAATAAGCATAGACCTCATTGAGATCAAATTTGCTAAGCATCACGACCGAGTCGGTGATCTGCTTGTTTACCGCAGGGATAAAAAAGTAAGCCAACGCGATAATCGCGACGACAACGAGAAGAAAAATTTGAGATTTTTTCATCTAAAATTCCTTGAAATATTGTTGCAAATTCGACAAAAACTTGTCGCTTAAATACTCTTTGATTTTATTAAAGGTATATTCGTTTTTTAGGGCTCTGGCTCCGTTATATTCGACGTAAGCCATCGCGCACCAGCTGCTTCCGCGTAGGCAAGTCATCGTAAAGTACTCTTTAAATTTCTGCCTATTTATCTTCTTTTTAGAGTAGTTTTCATATAAATTTATAAATTTTTCTATCTGCTGGGGCGAGAGGATGACGTCTGTCTTCCAAAATGTGGTCGTCGGTACCGTAAAATGCGCCAAATCCTGTTCGCGCTCGCCTATTATGGGCTTTTCCCAGTCGATGATATACGAGCTCATCACGTCCTTGCCGATGATGAAATTAGCAGAATTTAGCTCGGTATTTATGATACAAGGATCCGCTATCTCACGCTCAAGATCAAAATTTCTCGCCCTTTTTAGAAAAAATTTTATCGCTTCGGCGGTTTTTGGCTTGGATAAATTTGAGTTTAGATAGACGCCGGCCATCTTTTCACACTCTTCAAACATCGCCTTTAAGGGCTTTCGCGCGGTGATCAAACTATGCTTTGGCGGGATATCGGTCGCATGGACGCGGGCAAGCAGACTGGCTGCGATATCAAGGTCGCTTTCGTATCTTAACGCGCGCCCTTTTAAAAATTCCATACTCATCGCACCTCGCGGTAAAAAAACGCTTGGCTCGAAATAGTCTATGGGCTTTGGTGTCGCGCCCGAGTTTTGTAAAATTTTAAGCGCGTCGAATTCGTATTTTATTTGGTTTTCAAGCGACATTTGGGATTTGGTATTTATGCGAAAAACCCTTGCCTGCCCACCATTACGAAATTTATAATTTATGTTATACTCGCCGCTGGCAAGGGGTTTTATAGAGCTTGGCCGCACGCCCAAGGCATAGGCAAAAATGTCTTCTTTAACGTCGATGTCGCGTAGAGGTTTAAATTTGGCGTAGCTTAAATTTAGCTCGTCAAATTTAGCACAAATGCCCCGCAATACATTCTCTGGCTCGGAGTAATTGCTTGAGAAAATTTCGTCTCTCACGCATGAGCTTGTAAGGGCGAGCGCGCAATATCCGCCGTCAAGCGTAGGCACGATAGCAGCGTCCTTTTCATCAAGCGCCTTAAAATAGGCATCAAAGCCTCGCGAGGTAAAATTTACAATATCGCTGCCGATGAGTAAAATTTTCTCAAATCCAAGCGCCCTTACATGCCTAAAAGCTTCAAGCATACGCTCGCTTATATCGCCGCCGCTTTGAGCGACGAATTCGTACTTTTCGCCCAAAATTTGCTTTAAAATTTTATCCTTATCGCTTGGTGTAAAAAAGATTAAAATTTTGACGTCTTTTAGCTTTTGAAGCTTGGTGCTTATATCTTTTATCAAAAATTTATGTAGATTCACCGCTTGATGCGGGCTGAGAAAATCAAGCAGGCGCGTTTTTGTCCTGCCCGGAAGCGGAACGCGCGTAAAAAATATCAGCGCTTTTTTCAAATTTTGCCCTTGACGCCGATAAATTTAAAGAGGAAAAAGATATTTAGAAAGGTTAAAATGCCTAGAAATATATATCTGACTTGAGCTAGCGTTAAAATTTCTAAATAGCTTTCCTTGATGAGATAGAAAAGCAGCTCTTGTTTGCCAAGCCAAAACGTAGTCAAAAAGAGCAAACTTTGGCTAAAAACTAGCGCAGTCGCTGTTGCGCGCTTCCGAAAAAGTCCGTAAATAAGCCCCGCTGCGAAAAATCCGACTATGATGTAGCGGTTATGCACGCGCATCTCCAGCCAAACCGACAGCGAGACCAAAAGCGCTGCGCTAAGCCCTAAAAGCAAAGCGCAAAACGCATAATACAAAGCTCCAAGAGCACGCATTAATTCGCAACTTTAAAGCTGATAGCTACGAAAGTGCCGTCAGGCGGCAATACGTCTTTGTTGCCGTGAAATACGACTTCGCTACGTTTCTCGACTGCGCCGTTGGTATAGGTGTGGTTTGAGATGATACCTACCGGGCAGCTATCTAGGCAAGCGATGCAGCCGGTGTTAAAGCTCTTTGCGGTAGCTTCGTTGCCGCCGAATCTCATATCGATTGGTTTACCGTTGCTATCTGTGATGACCTCGTTGATGTCGTAGTTTTTAGGCGCGCCGTTCCAAGTTACTTCGATCTTGATCTTATCGCCTTCTACGTGTGTTTCAGCGCCATTTTTTAGGGTCATATTATTGCCCGGTTTGGCGCCGATTTTCATCATCGCTTTGTAAAAATCGTTTTGATTGGCAAGTGCGATAAAGACTGGCTTGTCGCCGAAATTTCCATCTTTAAAGACAACTGCATGGCGAGTGTTTTCCGTAAAATACTTGCCGTTTACCTTGGCTAAAATAGTGATAGTCTTGCTCGCCTCGTCCACTACCATCGGTTGTTGAGCGCTTACTACGCCCACCTGATCGTCGCCAGCTTGAACACTCGCGGCGAAAAACATACCCAAAATAGCCGTAAAAATAGCTTTTTTGAACATAATACGTCCTTGCGTGAAATTTTAAATTTACGATTTACAAAATATAAGATTTATTGCAAACGTGATAAGCGAACTCGCCTCTGAAACGGATAAATTATATATTAAAAATTTTTAAAATTAAATTAAATTCCTAGGCTACTCCCATGCAATCTGCTTTTTGTTACTTAGTTGTATGTGTCAAGGGCAATTTTTAGCTGCTTTTTGAACGTTTTTCTTAGATCTTCCGGCTCAAGTATCTCTATATCGGGAAGCCACTTTTTTATAAATGGCAATATCTCCATATCCTGAGTAAAATCTATGCTAAAAATAATGCTACCATCATCTAGCTTCTTTTTAAATTTTTGAGTTGGGAAAAACAGCTTCATACCCTCCTTAAAATATATAGCCACTTTCGGGGAGGCTTTTAATAGCGCTATTCGCGTTGTCTCTGACGGTAAGCTCATAGCATTTTGTATTTTATTAAAATACGTTTCATATTCCTTTAAGATCTTTCCTTCGTATTTTTTTGAGCTTTTGCTAAGCGATACAATAAAAGCCACTCTTAAAAGCCTAAAATTTGGCGTATCCGATACATTTTAGAAAAATTCTCTATACACGCATTCACCGGGGATGCCGATTCCTCGCAGCTTGCGCTTACGAAAGGACAACTAGCCTTTCTAAGAGCGTATACGGCGCCCCTGATCGCCGAGCCAATAAAAGGATGCGAGGGCTTTAAATCCGTGCCGTAAACGCCTAGCTCTAAATATTTAAGCATGAATGACCTTTTATATTTTTGAGAAAATTATACTATAAAATGAGCTTTTGTATTTTAAAACTGACAAAATATGCTTATAATTGCGAGCATTCAATAAGAAATTTTAACGCAATAAAAGCATCTAAAAATTTGATCGTTTTGAGGATTTTGCTTGCAAAATAAATTTTATACTTTTACTGCTTTCCATTAGGCTATCTTTAACTTGAACTCATGTAAAGGAGCAGTAAAGTTACGATAAGAACTATGTCCTTGAAAAGTAACGAGCGTAGCGAAGTTAAAAATATCTAAGTTTTCAGGTGAGATAAAGATTGATGAAAGCTACTTTGGATCTAAGAGATTAAGGGGAAAAGAGGTAGAGGCGCAAGCGGAAAGCAGCTGGTATTTGGAATGCTAAAGCGTGACGGTAAAGTCTATACCCAGATAGTTAAAAACTGCTCTGCTAGTGAACTAATACCAATACTATCGCAATATAGCGAGCTTGATAGCTCTACTATCTATTCTGATTGCTGGAAGGCTTATGACGGATTAGTAGATTACGGAGCCAAAGAGCACTACAGGGTGAAGCACTCTAAAAATGAATTTGCTAACGGTAAAAATCATATAAACGGCATAGAAAACTTCTGGGGTTATGCTAAACATAGATTATCTAAATTTAAAGGCATCAAGAAAGAGAATTTTTTGCTTCATCTTAAAGAATGTGAATTTAGATATAATACTAAAACTACACAGGAAAACTTATATCAGAAACTGTTGAAACTGATAAGAGAGAATCCGCTTAAGTTTAATTGAGCCAATAATAAAATAGATTAAGTGGTGGTTAGAGGCAGAATCGAACTGCCGACACGCAGATTTTCAGTCTGCTGCTCTACCGACTGAGCTATCCAACCACCGAAAAAGAAAAGTAATTTTAGCCATGCAATACTTAAATCTCGGTTAAAATCCTCGATTTTCGCTAGATTTTTGCACGTTGCGCTCCAAAATAGCCAAATTTACTCAGTTGGAATTTTCTAAATTTTAGTGATAAAAATATTGCTTGAGCAGTAATTTGCAATAATCAAAATGAGCTATCGATCTAAAAAGCAAAGTGGTATAAAATTTTACTATTTAGCCGATTCTGTAAAATTGTACGCTTGGTTTTGAACTGTGCAAAGTAGATAAATTCGCGCCAAAGGATCGCGGGCATCGTTTTAAATTTGCGCGCATAGCAGGCGATAGCTGCGATTGGTTAAATTTAGCATCGAAAATTGGCTTTAATTTGGACTTGACGAAGCATCTTTATAAACATTGCGCCAAAGCCAGTGGTGTGACGTCGTGAGGTGCGTTTCAGCTAGATTTACTTAGATATATCCGCACAGCAGAAGCGTTGAAATTTTATATAATGCGATTGTAGGTCGTGTTAAATAAAATCCTAGCCCGATCCGGCTAACTTCGATAGGTCTATTTATCCGAGCTGTGCGACTTGTTTTTTAAATAATTCGCCGCGTTCCTCGTAGCTTTTAAATTGATCCAAACTGGCACATGCAGGACTTAGCAGCGCTATTTCACTAGCGAAATTTACGGAATTTTTAAAATCCACAGAATTTTTAGAATTTTGCGAATCTAAAGTTTTGCCGCTGCTTGCGTTCACACAGGAGCTCTCGCTTTCGGTAGTCGAAATTTTATCCTGCATTAAATTTCCTGCGGAATTCTCGCCGCCTAAGCGTCCTTTTGAAATTTCATTTTCGCAAAAATTTTCTCCGCTCAAATACCGATTCGAAATTTCGCTCACCGCCGTTTGTAAAATTTCGCAGCGCACGCAAGGAAGTCTGTACTCGTCGCATAAAAGCACGATTTTATCGGTATTTGAGCCGATCGCGTAAATTTGCAGATCGTATTTTTTAAACTCCGCAAAAAGCGGGTGCAGATCCACGCCTTTATC
>NZ_CALKTS010000358.1 GCF_937997595.1 uncultured Campylobacter sp.
TAAAGCTCGCTCAGTTTCGCGGCGCGCTGGCTCTTAAAATTTTACAAATTTTTGGAAATTTTGCCGAATACACGCCGCTTCAGGTAAAAAAATCGGTCACGGGCAAGGCAAAGGCGGCGAAGGAGCAGGTTGCCTTCATGGTAAAGCGAATTTTGGGGATTAATAAGGAGATTAAGCCGCTTGATATCACTGATGCCATAGCTATCGCGCTTACGCATGCAAATGTTATGCGACTAGCGCCTAAATAGGAGGGTTTTATGAAGATTGCTATTTTACAAATGGACGTGAAAATAGCTCAAAATTTCGCAGATTGCGAGCAAAATTTTATTCGCGCGCACGATCTGATAGATCGTGCGTTAAAGCGCGGCGCGGATGTAGCGGTGCTGCCCGAGGCATTTAACACGGGCTTTAATACGGCTAAATTTAAAGAGCTTGCCGATACGAACGCTGCTTATACGAAAAAATTTTTAAGCGAAATTTCGCAAAAAAGCGGCGCTGTTTTAATCGGCGGATCGATAAATTCCAAGCGAGATAAAATTTACAATTCCGCTTTTATATATCAAAACGGAGCCGAAATTTTACGCTACGACAAGATCCACGCCTTCTCGCTTGCTCGCGAAAACGAGATCGTAAACGGCGGCGATAAGTTAGGCATTTGCGAGATTAAATTTAAAAATCGCGCGGTCAAAATCGGCGTCGCGATCTGTTATGATCTGCGCTTCGGCGAAATTTTTCGAGCCTTAGCGCTTCGCGGCGCGCAGATAGTTTTTGTAATCGCACAGTTTGCGCAAAGCCGCATAGAGCATTTTATCACGCTTGCGAGGGCCCGCGCGATCGAGAATCAAATTTTTATCTGCGCGGTAAACGGCTGCGGCGATACGGGGCAGGGTGAGAGTTTTGGCGGAAATTCCATGCTGATAAATCCCGGCGGCGAGATCGTCGCGCGCCTAGGCAAAAAAGAGGCTATCAAAGTCATGGATGTAAGTTTAGACGAAATTTTAAAATTTCGCGCTAAAATGGATCTTTTAAAAGATATGAAACCTGAAATTTATAAGGAGTTTTGATGAAAACTTTGGTATTTGTGATCGATATGCTAAAC
>NZ_CALKTS010000359.1 GCF_937997595.1 uncultured Campylobacter sp.
AAGGATGAAATTTTTTCAAAAACATAGCTCGCCTGCAAGCTTCGCAACTCAAAGCCTCTACACACAACCGCTCCGCCCATGCTTAGCGGCTCTCGGCTTAAAATTTCACCCGTACTAAGATTTACGCGGTATGCAAAACCTGCGTCTAGACTTATGCCGCAGAGCTCCTCCACCGCACGCACAGGCTTGGAATTTAAAGTCGTGACTCTAAAGCTCAGTACGACCTCGCTCAGCTCCGCAGCGCGCTTAAAAACCTCGAACTCAAATGCGCTAGGATTGCCGTCGATGTTGATTTCTATCCGCTCAAATCCGCGCAGATAGGATTCGTTTAGTTCATAAAGCACGGGCAGCGTGATCTCGTCGTAAAATCCATGCTCACGCAAAATCCTTGCATACGCCCTCGCTAGCTCTCGCAGAATTTCAAAATGCTCGGCGTACCACGCATAGGTGTCGCTAAGATCGAGCGCATCGATACTCACGCGCTCCGTCGCAAGCTCCTTGAAAAAACCGAAAAGATACTCGCGGTTGCGCATAAACTCGTAAAGCTCGCTAGGGAATTTAAGCCTCTCGTCTGCGCGCTTGCTCTCGTTTACCGCTTGTTTCATAAAAAGCGCGCGGTCTATCTCGCCGCAAGCGACAAGATCCGGCACAAAAAGCGCCTTTTCGTAGAATTCCGCCAACGTAATCCTAGGCGCCAGCACGCCGCCGCTTTCGCTTTGTAGTGCCGCGCGTAGCGCACGCGAGCTAGTGTAGACAAAGAGATTTTTAGAGGGCAAATTTTTCAAAACAAATCCTTTAGAGCGATTCGCAGAACGCGGAATTTTGCGATATTTTAGCAAGAAATTTTTAGTTTGGGCTTTTAAGCAAAGAAGTTTTTGAAAAGCTTGAGAGGTTAAATTTTATCAAGTCAAATTTAGCAAGTTGGATATGAGCGTAAAATTTTAATCTGCGGCGCTTTGAGCGCGGAAATATGCCTCGCTACACATTATGTCGCGACATATTTCGACGCAAAATTTTACAAGTGCAATTCCGTAAATTATAAAGCAGCAAAAACGCGATCAAATTTAAGCGGGCTCAAGCTCGATCTTGTATCCCAGGCTCGGGACGTTTTTTATGATTTCGCCCCCCACTTTATCGCGGATACGCTTGACGAAGGTGCGAAGCGCCGTATCACTCACGGCTCCTTCAGTCCAAACATAACGCTTAATCTCCTCGTAAAGTACCAGCTCGCCCACACGACTGGCTAGCAGCGAAACAAAAGAAAGCTCCTTTTTAGTAAGCACGATCTGCTCGCCATCCTTCAGTAAAATACGACGAAGCCCGTCAAATACGTAGCCGGCACCCATATTTACGACTCGTACCGAGTCCAGCTTAGACTTCATCAATGCACTTATCTCTAGCACAAATGCGGCGATATCTACCGGCTTAAAGTAATACCGCTCGACGCCAATCTCCATAACGCCTTTTAGCTGCTCCTCCCTACTGAAGCCGCTAAGCACCACGATAGGGGCATGCGGAAAGATCTGCTTGATCTGGCGTATCATCTCAAGCCCATCCTCGATCGGCATTAGAATGTCGGTAATGACGAGATTGGGGCTAAATTTTTTGAATTTTTTCACACCTTCAAGCCCGTTTTGGGCATTGTAAACGTTGTTAAAAATACCCTCAAACGCCTTATGCAGCGAGGCTAGTAATTTAGTATCATCCTCGACTAGCAAGACGTCCAGCTCTTTTAAAGCGCAGCTCATAGCAGACCCCTCAAGGCGAAATTTCAAACGAAATTCTTTCAAATTTTCTCTTTTATTGAGCTTAAAATAATGTTAAGTTAAAAATTTAATTTCATAAAGTAACACAACTCTTATTTTAGGTGCAAATATGGGCGGGATTAAAAAAGAAGC
>NZ_CALKTS010000360.1 GCF_937997595.1 uncultured Campylobacter sp.
TTAGCGAGGCTTTTAAAACAGACCTCGGCAAGCTGCACCAAGGCATGGTGCTTTTTGGACGCTACACCTGTAAGGCGATCAAGCCGAACTGCAAGGAGTGCTTTTTAAACGAGCTGTGCAGCAGCAAGGATAAGAATTTTCCGTAAAATTTTAGCCTGCAATGCGGACTTAAGTTTACGCGCTTAAATTTGACGGAATTTTAAAATTTTGACGCCTTGCTTAAAGCCGCTTTACGGCAGACGTTCGGCTTATTATGGCGCAAAAAATTTAGATTGAAATTTTATAAACGCCTCTTTTGATTTTTATCTTTTAGAAAAATTTAAAATTTTGCTTTTTGGAGCTTACTGTTTTGCCAGCCAAGCCCGGTATCCTTCGCTTTTAATCACGTCCGCGATGCTTTTTGCCATCTCCTGCGGCAAAAATTCGGACTTTTTATCGATGACGGACACTAGCGCGTAAGTGCTATCGTAATCTTGAAGCTCCAAGCCCGCGCGCACCAGCGTTTCGTATAAAAACGGCTCGTCTTTTTCGATGCTTACCGCATCATCGTTTAAAAATTCATAGATGAACGCAAGCTGTTTTTTATCGCCGATTTTTAAAAAATAATCGGCTAAATTCGTCGCGCTCTTAATGATGATTTTGCGCAGCTCGTCTATCTGCCGCGCAGAGTAACGCTGGGTAATCAGCCGCCAATTTTCCGCCATCCTCGCCGCAATGATAGACAGCTTGAAAGCTCTGCCGCCATAAGCATATTTTTCGCTTTCGTCGCCGATTTTTTCTATAGCCTCGAATTCGCTCATCATATACTCGTATAGCTCCTCGTCGTTGCCGCTGAAATTTTCTAAATATATCGTCTCGGAATTTTTGGGCAGATCGCTTGCGTATTCGGGCCCTGCTCTTCATTTTCTTCGTCCCAGGCGGCTTTTCTAGCTTCAAAAGTTTTAAAATCCACTAGCGGATTAGCGCCCTTTTTTACGAATTTAAAAAAGGCAGAAATATCGATCTGATGTTCATCTACACAAATTCCGTCCTTAAACATCAGCTCGCAATTTTCAAAAAAATCCCAACCATCAAGCGCACCCAGGTAGCTTTGACCGATCCGTCCGTCTAGGACATAGACGCATTCGCTAGCGCTATGATCAGGCATCGCGTGGTCGTTTGAGACGATATACGGCGCTTGCGTTTTTCCAAAAACCTGCAACATCCCGTCGTTGTATTCGCCGCTTATGCCCCAAAGTGCCGTTAGATTGCCGCCGATTGCGATAACGCCGTCCTGCGAATGCAGATAATTACACACCATATCTTTGGCGACTTGTAAAAACAGATAATCATCATCGATGATATCGCCGCTGATGAATAAATTTCCGTTAACAAACATCGCTCGTGCGTTATTTTTGCCGCCCGCTTCGCTAAATTTATCCTTAAGCCAAACAGAATTTATCGTGCCTTCAGACAGGCTAAGATCGCCGTCAAACACCAGCACGCAGGAACTACTATCCAAATATAAATTTGAGCCGTATTTTTTCTCAAATTCATCATAAGGCAGTATAAAAACGGGTGGAATTTTAGTTGCGAAAGGGCTACGGTTTTCGTATCGCTCTACCTGTGATTTAACGATCTGCTCGCAATTTTGCAGAAAATTTTTAATCTGGCTTTTCATTTTATCTCCTTTTAAAATAAATAGTTAATCAAAATAGAATTTTAACAATGTACGTAAATTTCCCTTATGCCCTTTGATTTTTTGTTTTTTACTTCCATACATCCTAATGAATGTGTGAAAAATGCTCCGCAGTCAATATCATAGATTTTATCAGTTTTTTTAGATATTTTACCATCCAGATTTGGTGTATGTCCAAAATATATATTTTTATTTTTATATTCTTCAAGAATATTTTTCTTATCCATCCAAAACTCTTCCCGTGTCCAAAGCACATTTTCCCTTTCCTGATTTTCCAAATCCTTGCTTAAATCCAGCCCCGCATGAACAAAAATATTCTCATTTCCACAAACTATGAGCGGAC
>NZ_CALKTS010000361.1 GCF_937997595.1 uncultured Campylobacter sp.
TTTTCGCGGATGATATTTAGGCTGATCTCACCTTTTTTAATAAGCGAGCTGGCATTTAGCAAGGAGCGCGAAAGCTTAAGCGCCATAAGCTTGCCCTCCTCGTCCAAATAGGCGTTGCGCGAGCTAAGCGCCAAGCCGTCGCTCTCGCGCACGATTTCACAAGGAATGATATTTATAGGCATAAAAAAGCTCTTTACCATCTTCTGCACGATGAAAAGCTGCTGGGTGTCCTTTTTACCCATATAAACGTTGCTAGGACGAGTTAGATTAAAAAGCTTATTTAGCACCTTAAGTACGCCGTCGAAGTGCCCGGGGCGCGTTTTGCCTTCCAAAATTTCACTTATCGGCTTAGGTGCTATGATCGCTGGCTCCTCCGTGCCGTAAATTTCATCCGCGGTCGGGATAAAAAGCGCGTTCACATCGAGGCTTTCACAAATTTTAATATCGCCCGCTTCGTTTTTAGGGTAGCTATTTAGATCCTCACCGGGCAAAAACTGTGCCGGATTGAGGAATGCAGAGACGATTACGATGTCGTTTTCGTTTCGCGCTCTTTTTATGAGGCTTGCATGCCCCGCGTGCAAAGCCCCCATCGTAGGCACGAAGCCCACGCTGCCGCTTGCTGATGCTCTGAAGCTTTTTAGCTCCTCTACGCTTCTAATGATCTGCATTGTTCTCTCTTTTCAATATAAAATATTAAGGCTGGCAATTATATCAAAAAATATTAAAGGTATAAATTAAGCGCAAAAGGGTGGTCTATTTAGCGAGCGTTAATCAATAAGTACTAAAATCTACCACGAGCTTTAGCTCTAAAATAAACTTCAAAAGGAGCGAAAATGGCTACTCAAGAGACAAATTTGGAGTCTTTGAAAAAGGATATCGACTCTTTAAAAGCGGATTTTAAAGAGATTATGAAGTCCATCAAAAACATAGGTGCAGAGCGTGCGGAGTCTGCCAAAGATAAAATTCTAGATCAGCTAAATAGCAATGAGATCAAAAAGTATATAGATGATCTAAGGCTTAAAGGCAAAGACGGCATAGAAAGCGTAAATGACACGATAAAACAAGACCCGATAAAAAGCGTTGCTATCGCTGCGGGCGTCGGGTTTTTGCTCGCTTGGTTGCTGAAAAAATAATGGCCGGCATATCTGAATTTATAGTTTCGGTAGTAGAGCTCGTAGACGCTCAAGCTAGCGATATTAGGCGCTCTTTTTTAAAGAGCGCCAACTCGGTTTTACTAAACATAATTACGGGCGTAATTTGCATTATAGGCTTAGTTTTCTTTTTGCTAGGGCTGTACGCGCTTCTTGAAAAAACTATCGGAGAAATTTGGGCGTATTTTGCCTGCTCCATTGCGGCTTTTTTATGTTCCATTATCGTGTATAAGGTACTTTCGTGCAAAGCGAAATGACAAAAGAGAAGCTAAGACTAGTGGTGTCTATGCTTGAAGACAAAAAAGCCGATTGCAAAAAGTTGAAGCTAGAAGAAGCAAAGCTAAAACTGCTACTGAACGACCCTTTGCCCGATCTCTCGACGGAGCTTAAACTGATTAATCACGGAAATATTAAGCAGGTTTTGATATCCCTAATAGATAAATGCTTAATAATGCCCGCCTTAAATAAAATTTTATAAACAACCTTAATCCAAAATATGTTATAATCACGCCAAAAGCATAAAAAGGTCTTAAATTTTGGATAATTACGAATACACGGAACTTTTAAAAACCCTAAATACTAAAGTCGAAAATATTGCAGGCGTCGTAAAACCGGAGAATATTAAAGCGCGTCTAAAAGAGATCGAGGAGCTTGAAAATGATCAAAATCTCTGGCAGGACGTCGCAAAAGCAGGTGCCATCGGCAAGGAAAAAACTAAAATTTCAAATATCTTAAATAAATTTCTAAACGTTAAAAATGCCGTAGACGACGCAAAAGCTCTATATGAGCTGGCAAACTCGGAAAACGACGAAGAGACGATAAACTCGCTTTTTGCCGAGGCGGACGAGCTAGAGGACAAGATCATAAATTTAGAAATTTCTATGATGCTTAGCGGCGAAAACGACGATAAAAATGCTATCGTCAGCATTCATCCGGGCGCGGGCGGTACGGAGAGCAACGACTGGGCGAGTATGCTATACCGCATGTATCTGCGCTTTTGCGAGCGAGAGGGCTTTAAGATCGAGGTTTTGGACTTTCAAGAGGGCGAGGAAGCAGGTCTTAAGGATGTCAGCTTCATCGTGCGCGGCGAGAACGCCTACGGATATCTGAAAGCCGAAAACGGCATCCATCGCCTGGTGCGCGTAAGTCCATTCGATAGTGCGGGGCGCAGACATACGAGCTTTTCGAGCGTGATGGTAAGCCCGGAGCTAAATGATGATATCGAGATAAATATCGAAGAGAAGGATATTCGCGTCGATGTGTTTCGCGCAAGCGGCGCAGGCGGGCAACATATCAATAAAACCGAAAGCGCCGTGCGTATCACGCACATCCCAACGGGTATCGTAGTAAACTGCCAAAACGACAGAAGTCAGCACAAAAACAAAGAAACGGCGATGAAGGTGCTAAAGTCGCGCCTTTACGAGCTTGAGCTGATGAAACAGCGCGAAAAGGACGAAAACGTGCCTAAAAGCGAGATAGGCTGGGGGCATCAGATCCGCTCCTACGTACTTTTCCCGTATCAACAGGTTAAGGATAACCGCAGCGGCGAGGCGTATAGCCAAACCGATGCGATTTTAGACGGCGATATAAAAAGCATAATCGAAGGCGTTTTGATTTCACAAGCGAACAAATAAATTTTTTTGAAAGGATGAGAATGAGTGAAGATGGAATTTTGCTAGCGCTAGGATATAGCGTAAACGACGCGACGGTCGCGCAGCTGCGAGGAATTTTATCGAAGTGCGATTTTGAGGATAATGAGCTTGATCGCATCGTGGGGCTGAACGATAAGCTTAAAATTTACGGTGCGCACGTGGCGATGTCGAATTCAAACCCGTATTTTAAGATCAAAAACGACGCTACGAACGAGGAGCGCAAGATCGCTGTGGAGCAGATCATCAGCGCTTGGTCGGAAAAATTTAAGCTCAAGCTACAAAAAGTCGCGGGCAAAGAGACCTATTACGTTTTGGGTCGCCAAATTTCAAAAAATTAAGGAGCAAAATATGAAAAAAATTCTAGCTTTGATCGCCGCCGGGGTATTTTTAGCAGGCTGCGTTAGCAACGCACCAAAAAGCGCAGTCGATGCGCCAAAGAGCGGCAAATATTCTTTCGCCGACGTTCAAGACGGTATCCGTGCGATGAACCTACAAGGCGGCGTCGTGCAAAGCGATGCATGCAAAAACGGCAATGGCGCAATGTGCTTAAATTTCGCAGATTCTATGTATTCCAAGCGCGACTACGCTTCTGCCGCTAACGCCTACAACGCCGCGTGCACGCTCTCCCAAAACTTCCCTGCTTGCCAGAAGCTCGCAGCGATGTTTGAAAAAGGCGAGGGCGTGGAGCAGAATAAATTCAACGCCATTGATCTATACCGCATCTCGTGCTATTACGGCTACAAGGACGCGTGCGCAAATATGCGCCGCTTAGGATATAACGGCTAAGGCTTTGGGATTTAAATTTTAAAATTCTATTTTAGATTTACTCGCTACGAATTAGCTGCTTTCAAATTCCATTCCGCCGTATCGTGGGATGGAATTTGATGCGTGAAATTCTATTATCTAGCCGCAATAGCTAAAATTTTCCTTGCTTTTTCGATTTGTTCCATAACATACTCCTTTAAAATTTAAATTTCCTAAATTCTATCTTTTTGTTGAAAATC
>NZ_CALKTS010000362.1 GCF_937997595.1 uncultured Campylobacter sp.
CGTTGAAAAGCCGAAGCGCTCCTCGACGAAATTTATGATGACCTGATAGATCGTGATTGACGTCGTAAGCGCGGCGATGAGCAGGATCGAGAGAAAGACCACCGCGACGGCGTTGCCGAACGGCATGTGCGAAAACGCGATCGGCAAGCTCTTAAAAACCAGCGACGAGCCGCTGCTCGGCTCAAGCCCCGCGCTAAAGAGCGATGGGAAGATCATAAAGCCCGCAAGCACGGCGATGAGGGTGTTTACGACTGCGGTGATGGTGGCCGTTTGCATCAGCTTCTCGTCTTTATTGAGGAAGCTAGACAGCGTGATCATCACGCCGAAACCGAGCGAGAGCGCGAAAAAGACCTGACCCAAAACGTCGATCAAAAGCTTGGGCGTGATCTTTGCAAAATCGACGCCGAGATAAAATTTCACGCCCTCCTTTGCGCCCTCAAGCGTTAAATTTGTAAGAATTACGGCGATGAAGCATAAAAATAGCGCGGGCATTAGAAATTTTACAAATTTTTCGATCCCCTCGATGATGCCGTTTTTCAAAATGTACCAGTTGATCGCTATGAAAACGAGCGTGTAAGCTCCGACGCCGAGCGGGCTATTTTCGATGTGATCTGCGTAGAATTTCTGCGTGAATGCGGGGTCTGTGATTCGCGCGGAGAGGTCGAAGTTGCCGCTTACGATGTTTACGATATAGGTTAGCACCCAGCCGCCGAGGACCATATAATAGGCCAAAATTCCAAACGCGCCGATTACGCCCATGATGCCTACGATTTTCCATGCTGGCTTTATGCGCGAGCCGTCCTTTTTAGGCGCTGCGAAGGCATCGACGCAGTTTCTTAGCGCACGGCGTCCGATGACGTTTTCTACCAAGATCATCGGGATCCCAAGCACGATCATCGCGATGCAAAATATGAGCACGTAGGCGCCGCCGCCGTTTTCCCCGACTAAATACGGAAACCTCCACGTGCAGCCAAAGCCGATCGTGGCGCCCGCGACGGTTAATATATATGTGAGCTTGCTGCTCCAGGTCTGTCTCGGCACGCTCCCTCCTTAAAATTGCTCTTTTTTGAGCTTGTCGAGGAAGTCCTCGATATTGTATTTGGCGCGGTAAGTCTCGCTGATGAGATGGACTATGATGTCGCCGAGATCGACGACGCTCCACTCATCGCCGCTTTCGATAGCCAAAAACTCCTCCCCAAGCGGCTTAAGCACGCTTTTTAGCTCCTCGATGAGCGAGGCTGCGTGGCGGGCGGTCAGCATAGTAGCGATAACTACGAATTTCGCGATGTATTCGCGCCCCTCCATATCGATGATCTGGACATCTTCAGCTTTCTTTTCGTTTAAAATTTCGGCGATCCGCTCCGCCCTTTGCTTTGGATCTTGCATATCTTTCCTTTTATAAAATTTTATGACCTCTGCTGCGATCTTGGGCGGGATTTCGCCTTTGAAATCTCGCCTAAAACCGCTTGAGCTCGCATCCACGGCAACCTCGATCCGCCTTAAGCTCGCCCACTGCCGCGGGATCTCGTAACCGGGCCTCGTAAGCACTACAAACTCCACTAATTTCTGCAACTCGCCAAAATCGCGCCATTTATGAAGCTCGGCTAAATTGTCGGCACCCACGACGATGTAGAACTTTGAGACTGTATCCGTGCCGCTTGCACTATTTGCTTTGCTTGCTTCATCTGCACTACTTACATCGCTCGCGTCATCCGCGTCATCTGCGCCGCCTGTGTCGCCTGCACTATTTGCGCTACCCAGGCAATTTACGCCGCCTGTGCCGCCTACACCATTTGCGTCATTTACATCACCTGTATCAGCAATGCAATTTGCATTGCCGCTTGAAATTTCGCTTGCGCTTGAAATTTTGTCCGCGTTTAAAATTTTACTCGCATCGTTTGCGCTACCCGCCTTATTTCTACCGTCGGCCGAAATCTCACCCGCCTTGCTTTGTGAAATCCCGCCCGTTTCGCTTTCGCTGCCGACCGAAATTTGATCCGCCGTGCCACCTCGCAGAGCTTCGTTTTTTGCGTTAGCGGCGATACTTGTCCCACCCGTGCTATCGGCGGAGCAGGCGTCGCCGCCTAGAATTTTACCTATATCGCACGACAAAGTCCCGTTCGTCTTCTCGGGTAAAATTTCGTCTGCACTGCCTAGAGTATAGGCACTGGTAGAAATTTTATTCGCAATATTTGCGCCATTAGGTAAAGCTCTATCCGTTACGGCTACCGGGGTTTCACCCGTTCCGCCTGTCGTCTCCGTCGCGATTTTGCCGTTTCCGCCGTATTTTTCGAGCAGAAATTTTACGCTTTGTATCGTGGGTACTGGCACGTTTTGCGAAATTTCATAATCGCTCACCTCTACGTGCGGGGCGTCGCTCCACAGTGCGCGGCACCATCTAAGCCGCAGCTGCGGCGGCGCCGAAAAGCTCTTTTTAAACGGGTTTAGAAACGACGGCATTATGATCAGCAAATCGGGCTTCAGGCTGGATAAAATCGCCTTTACCGCGGCGTCGTGTCCTGCGTGCGGCGGATCGAAACTGCCGCCGAAAAGAGCGATCTTCACGCACCCACTCCGCGCCGTTTCATGCCGCAAAATTT
>NZ_CALKTS010000363.1 GCF_937997595.1 uncultured Campylobacter sp.
GCAAAATTTTAAAGGTCTATAAAAGCGTCAAGGCAAAGGATCACGCCGCAAAGGTACTCGCAGATCTGCTAGCTGCGGGGAAGTAGAGCGCCAAGCTAGCGTTTTGAAATAGGGCCCCGGCGTATTTGGGCGCTAAATTTTAATATGAAATTTACTATGGAATTTCGGCGTCAAATTTTGCCTTAGAATTCCGCCGCTAATTTGAAAATTAAATTTTGAAGCGGAGCTATAACTGCGATTTTAGCGGCAAATTTTATCGCCCCAAAATAAAATTTTAAAGGAAAAATATGAAAAACTTAATCATTCTAGCTCATCCCGACATCGAAAATTCGCTCATAAACAAGCGGTTTTTGAAAGAGGCTGCCGCGCAAAGCTTCGCCGTGCGCGACCTGGCGTGCGAGTATCCTAGCGGCGAGATAGACGGCGAGCGCGAGCGCGCGATAATCAAAGCTCACGACGCCTTGGTGCTGCAATTTCCGCTGCATAATTTCTCCTCGCCCGCGATTTTAAAAAGCTGGATCGATGCGACAATGACGTATGGATTTGCCTACGGGCGCGCGAGCGAGGGCCTGCGCGGGCGTGCCGTGGCGCTGGCGGTGAGTGCGGGTATCAAGCGCGCCGACTACGCGCCTAGCGGGCGGTATCATTTCACGATGGAGCAGATTTTAGCGCCGTTCGAGCTCGCATTCCGCTACTATTTTCATGCCGACTGGCGTGGATTTTTCGCGTTTTACGGCGCCGAGGAGACGCCGGGCGTGAATTATCAAAGCAGCACCGAACAGATAGAAAAAGGCGCGGCGGAGTACGCGGAATTTTTAAGAAATTTAGGCGCAAAGAGCGGCGCGGGTAAAAAATTTTAAATTAAAACAAGTGTTTTGGCTGTAGCGGGTCTACTCGCATATATCTTGATAAAAATTTAGACCAAAAGGCAAGCCCTCGTTTTAGAGCTAAATTTTAAAATTTAAACCGCTCTTGATCTGGCTCGCAAGCTAGCTCAAAGCCTGCGCCTTACGACTCAAGCGCTAGACGGCAGTTTTGTAGACAAATTTGCAACGGCGCAGAAAAGGATCTCGCACTGCGCCCAAACACGAGATGGCAGAATTTACGAACTTGGAGTATGCATTTTACGGTTCAAACGAGCAAGCTTTTAGGTTTCCGCCCGTTAAGCCCTTTTTAAACCACTCTTTGCGCTGCGCCGAGGTGCCGTGCGTGAAGGAATCGGGCACGACGCGACCGCTAAATTTGCGCTGCAACGTATCGTCGCCGATCGCGCTGGCGGCATTTAGCGCCTCGTCGATATCGCCCGCC
>NZ_CALKTS010000364.1 GCF_937997595.1 uncultured Campylobacter sp.
CGCGAGACGTAAATTTTAAAGATATTCTCGCCCGCTTTGTCGTAAAAGCCCACGAATTTTGAAAGCATCCCCATGAAAGTCTGTGTCACGAGGATAATCTTATCGATCTCATCCGTCTTTAGATGACCTCCCAAAATGCCCAGCCCATGTGCCTCATCGCCGTTTGCGCCCATGCCGAAATTATAATATCCGCGCGCGCTCTTGCCGCTTGGGATCTTGGTTTTAAACTCGATGATGAAGCTCGGCGTATTTTTTACGAAAAGCACCTCGCCCCAGCTCTCAAGCTCCCTAATGATCTCGCCGAATTTATCGCCGCCCGCGCTTTTACCGAAGCGCTCGGGCAGGTTTAGCAGCACGTCGATCTCCTTCGCGCCCAGCTCCTTGCAGATCTGCGCGATCGAAATTTTAGGATTTTGCGCAAACAGCGCCTCGATTCTCTCTTTCATTTTTATCCTTTCTAAAATAAAATTTTAAGAGCCATTATAATATAAAAATTCTAAGTTACAGATAATGGCAATCAATTAAAGAGGATTTGAAAAGCTTATTCTAAGAAAAATTTAGCGCTACAAAGTGCTTATGCGCAGAATTTTAAGTGACAATACAAAGAATTTTATCTGCACGGAATTTTAGAATTCTAAAATTCCGCAAATCTTTAGAGCTTTATCATAGCGGATCGTATCCGAAGCGATTGGACCCGCTATCGCCGCGCTGCACGAAAAATACAAGCAGCACTATCCAACCCACAAATGATACCAAAAGCCCGATATCGCCGAAAAAAGCACCCACGATCGGCGTTAAAATAAGCAGAAAAAACCAGCCGCTTCTATCCGTGTCATGTAGTCGCCTGACCGATACGGCGATGGCTGGCACGAGCATAGCTAGCTGAAAAAGCGCATCTATAATGCCGATTTCTTGATGGACGATTTTGCCGGCTATTATTTGATTATACCCTATCGTAGTGCCTAAAACGCCATCTATCAAGCTCAAAACAATCCCGCCAAGCACGGTAAATAGAAAAAACCACCAGTACTCCGACCTTGATGCTCGCCCGCTAAATGCGGCGTATTTTTGCTTGACGCAAGTTTGCACGGACTCCATAAAAGTCATTTAAAACTCCTTTTTTAAAATAATATAGAATTATACTAATCGCCCCTTAAATTTAAATACCTAAAACTCCCGCCTATTCATCTGCCTTACGTGATACGCCAGATTCGCTAGATTGTAGCCACCTTTTGAAGCGGTAACCTCCCTAGTGCCATAAACCGCCGAAACATTTAAAACTACCGAAGCTAACCACCCTATGGCAAATACTAAAGCGAAAAGCTGCGAGTCAAGCGCTATCAGGACTAGAGTTACTATCTCCGTAGCTGCAATAACATAAAACGCTCTTAGATAGTTTTTCTCTCCGCTACAATCATAAAGCTCTTTACTAACTAGCAGCTGATAGATCAGATATACCGCTGTGCATACGTAATAAATGCTTATCATAAAAACTGATGGTTTAAACAATTCAAATCCTACAAATATAGTGCTTACTGCGCTTATAGCCGAGGAAACCCCGACTAACACGGCGTTTGATAGTAGATCCGTGCTGCGTATAGCGCGCGCTAAAAAATATAGCCCCACAGCTAGGCATATCATCGATATAAGTCCGACGCCTTCCAACGCACCCACTTTATCTACATTCTTGATATATCTGCCTACCGCATTTAACGCCTCAAGCCCAAACGCTATGTAAAGGGTAGTTTTGGCAGTAGATAGATTTTCGCTCTGCTCTTTAGCGTCATCCGCATAAACATACAGGATTGCTCCCGCGCCTACGGATACATTTAGCTTTCGCACCATATCAGGCAACCTAAAAAAGTCGCTAATAAGCCAGATTAAAAATAAAACATTAGGCACCGAGAAAATAACCATAAAATGAAAAAAGCCCTGTTCTATATCTTTTAGGTCTGATGCTTGCACACCCAAATCCGGACGAGACGAGTTTATAAGCGCTAACAGATCGTTACCTTCTATACTCGTCCACATGACAGCAACCACTACTAAAAAAAGCCAGATGAGAAATGGCAGCCCGCCTAAAAGCTGAAAAATCGCGGAGATTATACTCCCAAGATAAAATCTATGCGCGCCGAAAGGCCCGAGGAACATATAAAATACGTAGGCTTTATTTAGATCGTAAACCTTAGCTGAGCTTTGCGTAGAGTTAATTCTATCGGAATTTGAGGAAGCTGAATTTTGCCAAGTGGAATTCTGCTCTGTAAAATTCTGCGAGTTTGCGGCATTCTCGGTAGAATTCAAGCCTTTGGCGTTAGAATCTTGCTCGCCAGAGCCTGTCGCAGCAGAATCCCGCAAAATAGAATTTTCTTCATCTAGGCCTTGAGCTGCAAAAGCTAAATTTTGCTCCGCAGAATTCTGTGGAGTAAAATTTTGCCTTATGGAAGTGGAATTTTGCTCTATAGAATTCTGAGCCGCGAAATTTTGCTCGCTAGTATCATCCGCCGCAAGTTCTTCTTGCACTAAATCTAAATTCTCAGATTGCTCCTGTGGTTTCTCATCCAGGGGCTTTTTTTCTTCGCCGCTTTTACGTCTTATACTGGCTAGCGATGCAGGATTGCTGTTGCTGCCCCAAATATCTTCGCCCATCTGCTCTCCTTGATTTTTAAAGCAATTTTACCTGAAATTTAAGGAATTTCTGTATATTCGCCGCTACAAATTCAAAACAAAGGACAAAAATGTCAAAAGTAACATTTCAAGGAAAGCCTGTAGAGCTAAGTGGGCAAGAGATAAATCTAGGTGATCGCGCGCCGCAAGTGCGCTTAGTAGCTCAAGATCTAAGCGAAATCGAGATCGCTAGCGGCAAGCACGTGCAAATCATCGTCGCTGTGCCATCGCTAGATACGCCCGTCTGCGCGACGGAGGCACGCAAGTTCAACGAGCGCGCCGCATCGCTTCCCAACACCGAAGTAATCGTCGTTTCGATGGATTTACCATTTGCGATGGGGAGGTTTTGTACGACTGAAGGGATAAAAAATCTACGCGTTGCAAGCGATTTCCGCGATAAGGAATTTTGCCGCCACTACGGCACCCTCATCGCCAGCGGCGCATTGGCAGGTCTTAGCGCCAGAGCAATCTTCGTCATAGATACCGCAGGCGTCGTGGTTTATAAAGAGCTCGTAAGCGACATAGCCTCTGAGCCCGACTACGACGCAGCGCTGGATTTTGCAGAGCTCGTCGCTCGCAACAGCTGCTCTAACTGAGCAAGATAATAGATCCAAGGTTTGGATAATTTTCGCCTTGCTTTAGTTCACTACTTTAAGCAAATTCGCCCTACTGCAAGTAAAAAACGAAGTAGGGCGCTTAAAATTCTACTTCAATTTTATATTTTGATTTTACGCTTTAATTTTCGCTCCAGCGTACGCAAAGCTATTAACGCACTGCGATAGCAAGCGGATGAGAACAAAATTTATAGGATTACTCGCCGCTAGATTTTAAATTTAGCAGCAGCGAGAGTTAAAATTTTAAAATTTGCCCGCTTAACTACTCCGCGCGATAAATTCGCTAAAAGAAATCTCCTGCGCGTAAAATTTAACTCCGAGCGAGGCGAGTTTGTCTTGCAGCGGCAGTGCTAGCTCCTCTATGCCGCTAAATACGCAAAGCGGCAAATTTTGTGCCCTCTCTTTAGTCGCCGCAAAGCTCTCGCCCTCAAAAATTTTCTTTAAAAACACGAGCGTTTTTACCTTATCCGCGCCCAAGTCCAAGGTAAAAACGCTGAAATATTTATATCCCGGCTCCGCGCGCGCTTCATCTTGCTGCGCGTAGTCGTCCACCAGCTCGCGATAAAATTCGTTGTTTAA
>NZ_CALKTS010000365.1 GCF_937997595.1 uncultured Campylobacter sp.
CGATGCGGATGAGATATTTTTTAGAGATTTTTTGCGGGCGAATGCGGATATCGCCAAGCGGTACGAGGCGCTTAAATTAGAGCTTTACAAGCGGTTCGAGTTCGACCGCGACGCATACACTGCGGCGAAAAGCGAATTTGTGCTTAAATTTACGCGCATCGCTAAAGAAAATTCGAAATAGCCGGGCGAATTTTAGCCTCTGCGTATAAGCTCGCTTCCTAAGAGCGGTAAAAATGGCTAAATTTTAAATAATATGAATGGATAGTGCCGCTTTTTGCAGATTAATTTTTATAAAATTTTGACCGTAATTTCAAATTTAAATGGCGCTCATTCAACTATCTGTAGATAAAATTTCCAAATCCAGCTAGCGGCAAAGTTATCCATAAAATGTGCCGTATCATCGCATAACACCAAGGGCTAAGGCTTATTTCTGCATTTGTAATGTACTAAATTTTGTCTTTTTCCCTCACTCATTTTACTCCTTTTCTTTAGGTATTATGCTATGAAGCGCGGTAATGCGGTAAAGCTTGATAACCCCATCCATCTTATGCACGGATAGATCGACTAGATAATAGTTGTCGAATGGATTTTTATTTATCAGCTCTTTAGCCTCGCGATCTATTATCTCCGTCCAGACGGCTTTGCCGGGCATTACATCGTCGCATACGGCTTTATCTTTTACGATACGTTCACTATCTTTTACCTCTTTCATATTAACTAGCACGTTTTTAAATTCGTGTCTTTGCATATTATCGAAATCTTTAATTTGCCTAGCCGTTGCGATACCATGCTTGTAGGCGGCTTTATTTTCTTGATTGATAATTATACAATCTTTATAGTTGTTGTAGTTTATCATCACGCTTACGCCACTTTGGCCTGCTAAATTTACGATATTTTCCGCATCGTCGAGCGAGGATTTAGTTAAAAACTTATCCTCTTTTATATTGTCCACGCTTCTTTTGCCGATATTTTTTAGGTTGTTAAAAAACTCAAAATATGCGTTAATCATCGGCAAGGCCTCGCCGAACATAACCACCAAAACTATCACCATATTAAAAACGTCGCTACCTTTTTCTACACTTTGTAGCGTAGTTTTTGTTCCACTAGTACCGCAGGAAGTGGCGACGTATTCGTCAATAGAATTATTGAGCGACAAAAGTGCCTTAGATAGCTCGATAAGACCTAGCGGGCTATCTTTATCTATTTTCAACCTTATTGGGATATTCTCGATCTGCCCTGTTTGCTTATACATTGAACTTCCTTTACTTATTTAAAATTCAGGCTCAATTATATCAAAATAAGCTTTAAGCACTTTTGCCCAACTTGTAAGCCCTGATAGAGTTTGTCGAGTAGTAGATTGCTTTCGCATTCACTCTATTGGCAAATATTGTTCCCGCTTTTCTGAGTCGATAAAGACCTATTTGAGATTTTAGCCCCAGCTTTTTAAGCGCTTCAACTTTAGTTATACACTCGTCCATCTCCCTATCCTTTTTAAAATTTCCTTTAGTTGCTTTAAATTTAAGCTAAAGAACCTTATCTGAACCAGCTCCGCAAGTAAATGTGCCTTTTTCCAACTCAAAGCGGGTTTAAACTTAACGCCCGCGTTTCTAAATTTAAAATTTTAATCTAGAACCGACTCGCACCTTAAATTTAAAGCGGCGAGATTTAAAATTCCTCGCCGCTAGCTAGCCAAGCAAATTCCACGCCGAGCGTTTAAATTTAATGATCGCTCTTCAGCCCCGCGCCGCAAAGCGGAATGATGCTATCTCCTTGCAGATCGCGACTTTCTTTGTAGCGTAGATACGCCGCATAGGTAGCTGCGGTCGTGTGCTCGACGTAAAATCCGCCGCGCGCAAGCGCCTCTCTGGCAGGCAATATATCGCTCTCGCTCGCCAAGATCACCTCGCGCTCGCCCGCGTAGCTAGAGCCAAGAATTTCGCTCGCGCGCATCGGTCTTGCGATCGCGATGCCCTCCGCTAGCGTCGGCTGCGGCTCGATCTCACGCGCCGTACCTTTAGCATCAAAAAGCGGAGCGCAACGCTCGCCCTGAACGATGAAAATTTTTGGCAGCGCTTCGATAAAGCCACCCTCATATAGCTCGCCCAGCGCCGCTTGAGCGCCCAGCAGCAGCGTGCCGTTGCCTACTGGGATAAAGATATTGCACGGCACCCTGCCCAGCTGCTCGTAGATCTCATAAACGTAGCTCTTCGTGCCCTCGTAAAAGATCGGATTATAAACGTGGTTGGCGTAATAGATCTGCTCATCCGAGGCCTTTTTGCGGCACGCATCCGCCGTCTCGTCGCGGCTGCCGTCAAACACCGTGACGTGCGCGCCGTGGCTTTTGATCATATCGATCTTTTTGGGCGACGTGCCCTTCGGGACGTAAATTTCGCACTCGATGCCCGCGCGAGCGCAATACGCCGCCACGGCGTTGCCTGCATTGCCGCTGGAGTCTTGCATCACCTTTTTCACGCCGATATTTTTGGCATGCAGCACCAAAACCGCCGCGCCGCGATCTTTGAATGAAAGCGTAGGCATCGCGTAGTCGAGCTTGAGATAGAGGTCTTCGCCGAATTTTACGCTCGCCGTGAGCCCCTCGCCCATCGAAATTTCTTTAAATTTAGCCGTGTCAATGCCCATAAACTTGCGGTATCTAAAGATGCTAAACTCGCTTTGATCTACGAGCGCAGGGTTAAATTTAGGCGCATCGGAGTTTAGCTTATACAGCCCGCCGCAGTCGCATTTGTAGCGCAAAGTATCGATGGGCGCGTGCTTACCGCAGCCCGTGCAGATGAAATCGCTCATTTTCGCTCCTACTTTTTCTCTTTTATTTTTGCGAGGGCCTCGATCTCTACGAGGCAGCCGAAATGTAGAGCCGTAGTCGGCACCACGACGCGAGCGGGCTTGTGCGCGCCGAAAAATAGCGCGTACTGCTCGTTGATCACATCCCAGTTCGCGACGTCAGGCGTATAGACGCGACACATTCGCACGTCGTTTTTATCCGCGCCCGCGGCGGCCAGCACTGCCGCGACGTTGCTTAGAGCCTGCGCGGCCTGCGCAGCAAGACCCTCCGGAACGGCCCCCGTGCGCGGATCCACGCTTAGCTGCCCCGAGACGTAGAGCATACCGTCGTCGTCTAAGATGCCCGGCGCATAATGCGCCTTTTTCGGCGCGAAGCCAGTTGGATAAATCTCTTTCATTTAAGCTCCTTTGCATATAAAATTTTATATAATTTTACTCTAAATTTATTAAAAATATATAACTATTTCTATAAATTCGCAAAAATTTTAAAATTTAATCTAAATTTATAGATTTTTTTATATGAAATTTCAGGAGCCCGAATTGAATCAACTTTTACAGACCTTTATACCGACTGCACACCTTATTAAAAATACGATCGGCGATTGCGAAGTAGTCATCCACGATATGAGCACGCCGCAAAACTCCGTCGTTTTCGTCCTCGGCGACGTAACGGGCAGGAGGATCGGTCAAAGCTTCGATCATCTGGTAAAGGACGTGTTGTTAAGCAAAAATTTTGAAAACGACTGCACCGCAAACTACTACTTCACCGCGCAAAACGGCAAGCTCATACGCTCCTCAACTTCGCTAATCCGCGGCGCAGACGGCAAAGTAGTAGGCGCACTATGCGTAAATATCGATACCTCAAGCGCCATGGCCGCATACAAAGTAATAAAAAATCTACTGCCGAATGCAAAGCTCGATAGCAAGGAGCTACAGGGCGCAAATTTTACCGACGGAGGCTGCGATAGCGCGGCATTAGACGGGGCGAGCTTCAATGACGGCGTAAATTTAGAAACGCAAAGCTCTAACGATTTGCAGCAAAATATCCTTGACATCGTCCAAGATCTGATCGCATCGGCTACGCACGATCTGGATGTAGAGCGGATGAAGAAAGAGGATCGAAAGCGCATCGTAAAATTCCTCTCACAAAAAGGGATTTTTGAGGTAAAAGGTGCGGTGGAGCTCGTCGCAAAGGCGCTTAGAACGCAGAAAGTCACGATTTACTCGTATATGGATGAGGTAAAAAAGGAGAGCTAACCGCGGTGCATAAATTTGATCTCAAATTTAATAAGCGTTGCGCGCCTTTTTATCAGCGTAGCCATTGGAGTGGCGCAAATTTTAATCTAAATTTGATGAATCGATCAAAAATCAGAGCATACTAATCCCTCATTTATACAGCATGTAATGGGATAAAAGCAAAACTCATCTATTAGTCGAACTCGTAGCCCTTCGCGCTTTTTAATTTCTCGTCATAATCGACTCCGTTAGCAATTCGCTTGCGAGAGGCATTGAAATCCGCTCGTATCGGGCTTCTGCGCGTATCGAGCTCAAGCGGCGCGACGCCGATAATATCGGCTAACAGATGCGCCAAATCATCGCTCATAAAGGGCTTATCTTTCGCCGCTTCCAGCTTTTGCCACAGTGCGGCGTGAGCGGTCAAAAACTCGCGCGAGGCTATAAAAAGCAGCGGAATTTCATAGCTAAAGCGACTCTCCATGCCGTGCCCGAGGCGTCCGTTTTCGTATAAATTTTCGCCGTGATCGCTAAGATAGACGATGAGGCTGTCATCTGCAGAGAAAATTTTAAAAATTTCATTTATGACAAAATCGTTGTAAAGCACGCTGTTATCATAATATGCGACGACATCTTTCTGCTTGGAAGTAAGTTTTGCCTTTACATCCGCCGCGCTAAACTTGCCAAATCCCTCGGGATAGCGCAGGCTGTAATCCATGTGGCTGCCGATGAGATGGATCACGTAGAAGTTTCGCTCGCTCTGCCCCGCTTTCGCCTGATTTATGAGCGGAAGTAGCGCTCCGTCGGGCTTGATGCGGACGGTTTCATAAAGATTGCTCTTTGAGAGAAAGATTTCCCCGTCCGCGCGATCGGCGGCGCTTTTAGCGCTTAGCGCATGCGCGCCGAAGGCCTCTTGATTGCTGATCCAAAAGGTGCGGTAGCCGCTTAGGCTAAACATATCGATGATACTAAGGCTGCGAAACCACGCCTTTTGCCGCTCGCTTTCGTAATTGCTGAAATTTAAAAGCCGCATCAGCACTTGGTTCGTCGTAGCATAAGGGGAGATCGTATCGCTAAATTTTATGAGATTGCCGCTCGCTTCAAGGCTCTCCAGAAGCGGCGTGGTTCTGACGCCGTATCCATACAGCGACATATGGCCGCGCTGCAAGCTCTCGCCGATTATTAGGACGATATTTTTGACGCGAGGTTTTTGCGAGGCGGGGTTTATGGCGGCATCGAGGGTTTTGGAATTTGAAATCGCGCTGGAGCTTTGCGAATCTGAATTTGCGCCGCCTTTTAAAACGCTTTCGTTCGCGCGCTTGGCCTCGTCATATCCAAGCTGCACTTCGCGCATATCGGTGATGAAATTTTTATCGCTCAGATAGTCTTTTATCGTAAAGACAAACTCCAGCGGGACGTATTGCGATAGCTTAGTTATATAGCTCTGCTTGCCTTGGGAAGCTTTGACGGCGATATCCGCGCAAAAGATCGCCCCGTAGATAAGATAAAGCGCTGCTAGCAGCAATCTTAGGCGGCTATGCGTTTGCTCCCTCTTTCTCTGCCCTGCTCTTAGCGCCGCAAAGATGCAGCCAAGCAGCACCGCTAGATACAAAATCGTCGCAGGATTAAGAAACTGCGAAACAAACTCGCACGTCTCTGCTGCATCGGTATGCACAAGCGCGTCGATCGCCACGACGTTGAAGCTTGAGTCGAAATTTACGATCAAAAATAAAGCCACGCTCGCAATTAGCGCAATTAGCGCCAGTAACACGAACGAAACGAGCTTAAAAAATCGCCCGCTAAGCAAATAGCAGAGGTGAAAGATGAGCAAATTTATGATGAATACCACGGGAAAGCTCTCGGCGATGTAGGCAAAGATGGGGCCGTTAATCTGATAGTGTATCTTAGCCCAGCACGCAAGCAGGCATAGCGCCGTCGCCAGCCAAAACACCCTCCACACGGGACGTTCGCGCAGTGCGGCAAAAAAGCCGCGGTCGATTTTCATAAGCAAGCGCGCTATGAGCCCACCCGCCTTCGTCCGCACCGCAAGCTCGCCTATATTTGCCAGCGCTGCATAAAATTTTTCTCTCATTTTATCTTTCCTGCCTCGTACGAAAAGACGCGACGACGCGTACTTCACATAACGCGACATGTTTACGCTTTAAAATCAAGGCGCAATCTTAGCCGCTTAAAGCTTTGAGCTCGCTTACTTGCGCGCTTTTACGCTTCAAATTTTACAGCTAAATTTTAAAGATACGGGGCATGGAATTGGACAGCGGAATTTTGAGGCCAAATTTTAATCGAAAGCGGATTTGCGAGTAAAATCGCAAGACATTATTCTAAAATGAAATTAAAAGGTAGTTCTAAAATTTTAATTCTTGGAATTTTGCGGATAGACTACAAGTCGCTACGATAAATTTTAAAATTATCTAATGCGATTAAAGCCCAAAAACTTGTGAATGAATTTATGCGCCTAACAACCGAGAGGAGGTGAAATTTTATAGCGGTCAAACGATGCAAATTTATAAAAACACGCCGTTTATGCAATTTCGCCCCATAAAAAGAGCGAAATTCCAATTCTGCCAAGCCTTTTGCGCGAAAATCTACGCGACGCTTAGCACTTCGACCTTATCGTCGAAAATCGCCATGCAGTGCTCGTAATGGCTGGTGCGAAGCCCATCCTTGCTTCTCGTGCTCCACTTATCCTCGGCGATGACCGGCGTGCCGTCCTTTTGACAGATCATCGGCTCGATGCAAAAGACCATGCCGTTTTTGATTTTAGGGCCTGATTTTGGATTGTTGCCTTCTAGATAGTTTGGGATCTCAGGCTCTTCGTGCGGGTGCTTGCCGATGCCGTGGCCGCAGAAGCCGTATAGCGGCACGAAGCCGCGTGCGCGGATAAATTTCTCTATCTCGAAGCTTAGCTCTTTGAAGTGCATCCCTACTCTGATCGTTTTGATGGCGAACTCCAGCGTGTCCTTGCTGCATGCGATGAGCTCTTCGTCGGCTTTTGAAATTTTACCGACGGGCAGGGTACGCGCGCTGTCGCCGAAATACCCGTTTAGCTTCGAGCCCAGATCGACGCCCAAGATATCGCCCTCTTGCAGAATCGTTTCGTCTGGGATGCCGTGGATGATGACCTCGTTTAGCGAGAGGCAGGCGG
>NZ_CALKTS010000366.1 GCF_937997595.1 uncultured Campylobacter sp.
ACGCTAAGGCTATTATCTCTCAGATTATGAAGCAAGCAAACGGTATCGGAATATCAAAAAGTAACGTAAGGCGCAATAGTAAGCTTAAAGGACAAAACGGTCATACAAAGAGCGTATACGCTCATAGCATTAAAAGCATTCAAAACTTAAGAGCGGTAACTACTCAATATATAGAATTTCTTAAAGCTAGGCACGGTCAAAAAATAATGCAAAACATTAATGCCGGTAGTGCAAGAGAGTGGCTACTGCTAAAAGCAAATGAAATAAGCGGCGGAACGCTTAATACCTACATATCGGCATTGGCTAAGAGCTTTGATAATTGCAGTAAGCTAGGGCTAAACGTATCGGGAAAAGATATTACGGACATCCGCAAAGAGCTTAAGAAAAAGGGTATGAACCTTCGTAAAAGGCATTATAACAGAGCCTATGAAAATCCATATAAAATCATAAGCAATATGCAATTAAGCTCACTGTATTATATATCCGCTAAGCTACAATTAGAAGCAGGACTAAGACTAGATGATGCCATTAACTCAAGCAAATGGGAAATCAACGATGATGATAATAGCATAACCATACTAGGTAGTAAGAACGGCTTATGCTACAGTACTAAAAGGCTAAGCGATAAAACCATAAGGCAGCTAAAGCTTGCCAAAGAAGCAGGATACTATGCCCCAAAGGATACTTACGTAAAAGATCTAAAAGCAGCAGGAGCGGACAAAAGAGGAACCCATGGACTTAGATATAACTTTGCTCAAGAAAGATATGAGGAGTTACGCAAAGAGGGTATGAGCCATATAAAAGCTTTAGCTCAGGTATCTATAGATATGGGACATTCCAGAGTAGAGATAACTAGGCATTATTTGGTTGGGTTATAGTATAGGTGGATTGGTTTGATCACGGGATAGGCATTACTTAGGTTTGATTAAAAGCTGTGGTTGTATCCGCTTTGATCTTGCTATTGCTCGTTATAGGCACTTGGTTTGATTAAAGAGAGGGTGGATAGATAGATGCTTTCGACATTTAAAAGTCTTTTTTAATGCTTAATGATGCTTAGATGATTTAAATATCCTAAATATCTTTGATACCCCTGTCAATGCTCAAATTCCTATTAAAGGTAAGGCTGCGTATACTTAAAGCGGGGTTTTACATAAAATATCTATAAAGAGTATAGATGGAGGTCACTCTATCTGCTTGTAAGAGTAATGCTTTAGCAAAGAATGCTCCTAAAAGGAATAAAAGAGACGAGTTTAAAATTTAACTAGAAAGACTTTTATAAGAAAATATCCCTGCAATGGATAAAATGCTGATTCTGCGGTGAAATTTACGCTGCTTATGTATGGTAAAATATTTCTACAACGATAAAAGGCTGATTCGATGATAAATCTACACTACCTATGATATTGCAAGCATATCCCTACAATAGATAAATGGCTATCGATAAGACTATGAGCCATAGATCCATAATCCTTCCAATGGATAAAAGTCTATCCTATCCACTAGATATAGAAAATTCCATCTAAAAAATAACACCCCTACAAGGAATAATCGCAACGGCGGTAGCAGACGAGCAAATGCTCCGCTAGCGACGAGCGAGACAGCCCCGTAACCTTTAACGGAGGCGCTACCTCCACGCGGCTTTTCAGATAGTCCCCTTTTCAGATTTAATGCACTTAGGCAATAAATAAAACGAAGAAGAAGGCTATCTAGGGAAAAAACTCTAGGGGCAAAAAGACGTTACATCTTTAGAATTTAGTTAAAACAGAAGCTTTTTAGATTAATGTGCGAAGCTATAACGCACCTCTGCGATTTTTCTTATTACCCCAAACCGCCAGCGGGGAACTAAAGATTAAGAATGCTTGATAAACGCTTAGGCTTATCAATAAAACATTACCGATAACGTAACCCATCGAAAAACCGTAATATATAAACTTTAAAGGCTACTTCAAAAAGCCAAGAAGCTTTTTAATATATAAAACATTCTTTCTCCTTAGTAAAAGCGTTATAAGGATATTTTAAAAAATACCTTATGAAAACAATATAGCTAGAAAAGAAAAAAATGGTGTGAGTTGTTTTTAAAAGACGGAGGTTATTTTAATAAACTTGGGTCTAAAGGCAATGAGGCAACCTGGTAAACCGAGCATTAAAAGATATGAAAGCTAATATGCAATATGCAAGAAATTCCTAGTAAAAAGCATAAGGCTAAAAAAGAATGGGAATGCTTCAGAATTTATATAATCTATCGCGGCCCTATCCTCGCAAGCACTTACCTTCAGTATCAAAAGAAAGAAGGCGAGCGCTAAAAAGGAGGCAATGCACTTAAAAATGAGGGCGAGCGCTTAGGAGTAGTGATGAAGTAATATACGAGAAGGGAGGGAAAGTAAGTGCTTTTTTAAGAGGATAAGGCGGCTCATACGCCAATTACGGTAAGCTGTAGAATGACAAACTGTGGTAGGTTTTGTTTCAACTCCCTATCTCACCGTCTTTCCGCTTATCCGGAAATTTCTAAAGTACATAGGTATATAGACTCAAGGACGCTATCCATAGTAGGAATGTGATTTAAGGCTCAATTCTATACTTAAAGATAAAATTTAAGCTACCTATGGCATTATAGCATTTATGGATTATGGCGTTCATGGAGCGCGTAAGCTTCTCAATAGGTTTAGAATAAAACTCTGCAATTAAACTGCATAAAACTTCACAAGAAACCATCTCTTTAGCTTGCCTTTACCTTCTTAAAATTTAAACCCCAACCCCTTTAAATAACCTAGCCACCATGTTAGAACCCTACGCGTATTCTCAATATTCGTAGCTTTGTTATAAATCTTTTGCATCTCTCTTTGTGCATGAAAAAGGGTACGTTCAATGCTATAAGGATCCAGCTTGTTCTCATGGATTTTTTCATATGCAAAGGTTTCTAGTATCTTTCTAAAAGAGTGAAAAACCAATCTATTCTTAGCTATTACGGGAGCATAGGTTTTAAGCGCTTTAACTAGAGTCATATCGCTTAGTACCTCTCCTTGTGTATTGGCAAAGCATAGCAAGCAGCTACTATTATGAGCGTGTAACCTTTGCAGCCATTGCCCTACTTCTCTAGGAAGCCCCAGATGTTCATCCCCATTGCTTTTTACCTTATTCTCATCTTGTGGAAATAGTAAGTAGTATTCTCCATCATCACCTATTTTTAAATGCTCATGGGTTAAATTTCTTACATTTGAGCTTCTTAGCCCCGTAAGCAGTCCAAAGATCAAAGCATTCTTAACTCCTATTTGGTGAGGATAGTTCATAATAAATTTAATAAGTACGGTTAAATCCAAGTCATCTTTTATATATGGGTATTCGCTATGGCGAGGTATATTATAAAAGTCCTTAAACACCTCTTCTGCAAATAATGGATTTTTAGAAATATCTCTTATACGAGCATATCGGAATAGTCTTTTAATAAGTTTGAATAAAATTTCCAAGGAAGCGTACTTCTCATTATCGTAATAATAATCCAGTATCGGCATAATATCCTTTTTGCTTATCTTGTTTATATCTTTGTCACAAATATCCTTTAAAGCTTTAAAGCTCATATCTCGTCTTTTAGAGGTTGCTAATGCAACATTGCCGTTATGTCTGCGAAACTGTCTATAAACGCTTGCCAAAGTATTTTTAGCAGGGATCAGCTTGGCAGAATTATCTATCATTAAACCTTTAAGAGTTTCTTTGGCTTTGCTTAGGCTTATCTCATCTGCGTTGCCTAAAGACTTAATCAGCTTGCCGCCTATTGAGTAGTGATAGTGCCTATGGATTGTTTGCTCTCCCTTTTTAGTAAATGAGCGGTAAAATCTAACTGCTATATGCTCATCTATCATTTCTACCATAGTATTTTTGTGATAAGGCAGGGAGAAATTTCTGATCACTTTATCGGGATCTGTTTTAAAAGACGGATCGTCTTTAATTTTAGAAAAAACTTTCATAATTGCTTGTCCTTTAAAATTTCATATAGTTTCATAGGACAAATTATAAAAGTTTCCAAAGAGTTTAACAAGCTTAAGAGCTACTATACATTTTTTAATATATAGTAGTTTCTCTTAAACTACCTGTATAATCTAGCGTTTTTAGCATTTGAAATTTTTTTGAAAAAATTTGAAAAAGCCGTAAAACAGGGCCTTCAAAAAAATCAAAAAACTAAAAATAGGGGGAAAATTTGATAGATGGTGTCCCCGACAGGATTCGAACCTGTGGCCTCAAAATTAGGAATTTTGCGCTCTATCCTACTGAGCTACGAGGACAGAAATCGGCAATTTAATCGCCGATAATATTCATAACGTCGTCTAGTTTTTTGTGAAGATCTTTGTCATTGATGGGCTTTGTCATAAAGTCATAAGCACCTTTATTTAAAGCCTCTCGTTTAGCGGTCTCGTCCGTCGTAAGGACGATGACGGGGATATGAGCTATACTTTCTCTAGCGTGAAGATTATCTAAAAATTCCAGCCCATTCATCACAGGCATTACGATATCTAATAAAATCAAATCAACGGGCTGAACTTCGAGTACGGCAAGGGCGTCCAAGCCGTTTTTGGCTTGGAGTATGGTTTGGAATTTGCCGTATTTTTTTAGCATAACTTCAAGTAGCTTTAAATTTATAGCGTCGTCATCAACCGTTAAAACTTTCAAATCTCTCATTTAAGACCTCATCCTTATATATATTTTTGTGCGAGTTTCTCAAGACCCGACTTGGTAATATTGTAACTAGCGACTTCGCTAAATAGTGGATTTTCATCGTTGTCGTTAGAAAACAGAACTAGCTTAGTCGCAGGCGCTTTTCGGCGTAAGCTCTCTAACGCCGCTAAGTCTAGCCCTGCTAGCTTTTTATCAATCAAAACAAGCTTATAGCTGCCCGTAGCCGCCATAGAAATAAGCTGGTCGAAATTGCCCGCAATTTCTACGTCTTTATACTGGTGTTTTAATATGCTAGCAAAAATTTTACTTTCCATAATGTTTGCCTTACATATAAGTATATCTTTTGTCGGCACGCGCACACCCTTAGCTTTCACTACGTCATCGGAAACTATACTTTTTTTAGGAACTAGCTTCATTATCGTCTTTGGCACTTTGACAGTTTTAATGACCGTCTTAGGTACCTGGCGTTTGACAAGCTTTTTAACCAGCTTCTTTGTAGTTCCACCGGCAGGCGCTGCATCAGATCGTTTATCACCGATAAAATTATCTAGCATTTGGGCTAAGATATCCTTTTTGATCGGCTTGGTGCAGTATTCGTCAAGCCCCGCCGCCATAAATTTCTCTCTATCGCCCTTTAGCGCATTGGCAGTAACAGCCACGATCGGGATGTGGCGGAGATTATTCTCGTGCTCGTATTGCTTGATCTGTTTTGTAGATTCGATACCGTCCATAACAGGCATCGAAATATCCATAAATATGAGATCATAGTCGTTATTGGCTTTTCTGGCTTCTAGCGCCAAAAGTCCGTTTTCGACTATCGTCAAATTCATATTAAAGCTATTTAACGTATGCTTCATAAGCTTTTGATTGATCTCATTATCCTCCGCAATAAGGATTTTGGCGTTATATTTTCTATTGACCAAAGGTACATTTTCATCGGCAGGATTTCGCTCTACCGGCACTTCAACCTCTTCTTCGACTTCGACATCCTCTTCGACCATAATAGTTTCTTCCTGTTGCTCGTCTTCGTATACGGTGACGGGCACCTCGACCATCTCCTCTTCCTCAGGCTGCGGGATAACTACCGGTTCGACTTTTACGCTAACAGGCTCAATCTCGGGCTCTTCGACATGGACGTTTTGAGTAGCAGGCTCTGTCTTTGGAATAGACACCGACTCCGGCTCAATACTTGGCTCTTCGGCAGGAATATTTTGAGCTGCCGGTTCTACTACTGGCGTTACCGGTTCAGGCTCGATATTTGAAGGTCCCTGTTTAACCTCTTCAAGTTTTGGCTCGATAGGCTTTAGTTCAGGCTCAATTGCTACCGGCTCTGGCTCAACAGCGATAGGTTCTGGTTCAATTATCTTTTCAGCTATACTTTCAGGTTCTGAAAGTTTAACATTTGAAATTTCATCTTCATGAGCAGAAACACTTGAAGTATCAGGCTTCGAAGCTTTAGCGATAGGAATTTCAGGCTCGGTTTTAATGGCTACCGGAATTTCTTCTTCTATGCTTGGAATTTCAACCTTTTTGGCAGGCTCTTGCACCTTGGCGCTCGGTTTGATATCCGAAAGATCAATATCTATATCAGGAATTTCAATCTCAGCCTTAGGCGTCTCAACCTTAGCCTTTGGAATTTCTACTTTCGCAGGCTCAGCCTTTACTTCTTCTTCCTCTTTCTTAATCTTAGGAAGCTCTATTTCGATATCGGAAAGATCAATGCTAGGAGTTTCGGCTTTAGGAGCTTGGGTTTGCGTCGCATGTGTTTTGAGCCCCACAAAATCATCAGGAATTTCCAAAGATATAGGCTCATCGATATCGGCCTGGGCATCCTTTGTGCTTGAAGGCTCTACCTTTGGCTTTTCTGTGTGCGGAATTACTATTTCAGGAATATCAATATCGATCTTTGGTGATTCAGGCTCTGTCTTTTCAATCTTAATATCGTTCATAGGCTCGATATCTATAGGCTTAATGACCGGCTCTTCCACCTTAGGAGCTTCTTTTTTGAGTTCTTGAGCAATACTAGGCTTACTAACAGCCTCCTCTTTATGCGCAGAATGAGCCTCGGCATCATGCGTACGCCTTCTGCTTTGCAAGATAGCGCGTAGCTCGTCTGCTGACGAAGTAGTAGCATGTCGTAATTCATCAAGCTTATTGATGATAGGTCTTTCTTTTACTACCGGTTCTTCCATAATCATTTCATCAGCGACGATAGGCTTTTCTACCTCGGCATCCAGCTTAATCTCATGCGTCTGTGGAGCAAAATCCGATCTACTTAGAGCAATTCCGGATTTTGAAATTTTATCTAGCGTCTTAACGAATTTAGTTAAGTTAAAAGGCTCTGTGAGGGTAAAAATTTTAGAATTTGAAATACTAATACTTTGAAGCTCTTTTGGCTTAAGAGTCAAGATCGTAGGCATACTCAATATATCGCTAACCTCGCCGTAATTCTTAAATCTAGTGATAAGCGCGTCATATTTGTTATTATTTTGCGCTGAGCGGAACTGAGCGTTCGTATTAAATATCGAAATTTTACCGCCTAGCTTGCTGATATAGTTTTTAACGATATCATTATACATCGTATCGGCGCTATCGGCTAAAAGCGCGAAATTTAATCCTTTGATGCTTTCAAATACTGCGTCCGCATCAGTCTTTTGAGTCTCTTTAAAAGCAAGGGTGAAGTAAAATCTAGTACCCTTTCCTACGGTAGATTTGACCTGAAGCTTGCCGCCCATCATCGCTACGTATTTAGACGAAATCGTAAGTCCAAGACCTGTTCCGCCATATTTGCGTGTGATCGTAGAGTCGGCCTGAGAGAAGGCATTAAATACATTTGCGAGCTTGTCTTCAGAAATTCCTATACCGGTATCCTCGACACTAAACGTTACGATCGCCTCTCCTGGAGCTTTGCTAGGCTCTCTTAAAATTTCAACTACGATAGTGCCGTGCTCAGGCGTAAATTTGACAGCATTTGACATGAGGTTGATAAGAACCTCTTTGATCTTCGTAATATCTCCGTATAGGTGGTGCACGAGTGTAGGATCGATGTAGAGCAGGATGTCGATATTCTTTTCAGCAGCCTTGGCTACGTAAATTTCAACCGCGCTTTCGAAATCTTGGATAGGATTAAATAAGATATCCTCAAGCTCGACCTTATTGCTCTCGATCTTAGAGACATCCAAAATGTTATTAATGATCGTTAGAAGGTTTTCGGACGATTTTTCGATGGTATCAACGTAATCGCGCTTCTCTTCATCCAGATCGGTATTTTTAAGAAGCTCCGTAAAGCCGATGATGCCGTTAAGCGGCGTCCTGATCTCGTGAGACATATTAGCTAAAAAGATCGATTTTGCCTTGTTGGCATCCTCCGCAGCGCCCTTTTGATACGCAATCAGATCGAGCGCATCCTCGATAAGCGAATATGCCTTGTTAACGCCCTCACTGGTCCTAACGTCGATATGCTCGTGCTGATTCGTCAAATCGCCGATTCGGCTAAGCACGTTGCCGAGGTCGGTAACGTTCTGTCTTAAACGTCTTGTAATACCCAAGGCAAAAACGACCAAAATAGCCGCTAAAACCCATATACCAAGAGCGATAAATAGGTTTCTTAGCCTTTGCGCTAGGTAAGTATCGGCATGCGTCGCAAGCTCAGCATTGATCTTTTCAGAAATTTCGCTTAGTTTTTTATATTTAAGTGTAGTAGAGGCAAACCACTCTTGAAAAGGCACGCTATAATGTCCCTCGTCCGCTTCTTGCTGTAATGTGGCTGAAATTTTAGCAGTTTCTCTTAATGCGTTTTGAAATTCCTCTCCGTCTAGAATCTTTAAAATCGCGGCTCTAGCATCAGATTCCGGCAAGAAGTAGTAATTAGGGAGCGAACTAGATAGGTTGAAGCTAGCCCAAGTCCTTAGCTGCGCCTGATTCATCGCCTTGCTACCGATAATGTATTCGATAATATAGTCACGCTCCGATGCGGTGGCATCCATCGCCTCATAAGTATTAAGCAACGAAACCGTCCAAACGGTAATATTTGAGCTTACAAGACCCTCTCTTAGCACTCGTTGGATTGTTTTTACATCATCATCGAATTTTTGAAAATATGAGCTGAAAAGCTCACCGAAGCTTTTGCTTTGAGCATCGACATCCCTTCTTACCTGCGGAAGTTTGTCTAATAAACCGTCTATATCGGTCTCGGCAGCCAAAAGCTCGTCATTACCGGTGCCGTAAGCGAAAATATCAAAAATAGTCTTTTTTATGACGTTTTCACTGATATTTTTGCTTTCTTTATACTTTGCAAGCGCATCGTCGGTTTTTTTGCGTTGGCCCGATAGAAGGGTTCCCATACCGGGGTTTCCCTCGCTACCCAAAAACGCCGAAGTGATACCGCGCTCTTTATCTACCTGCTCTACTAACGCCGCGAGATTACTATTTTTAGCAATTTGCTGCTGCAAAATTCCCACTCTGGCGTAATCCTGCAAAGAGATAAACAAGAAATATGATGCAAACGCGAAAATCAAAAGTAACGGGATACCGCTAACAAGTCTCAAAGCACTTGTAGTATTTAAATTCATACAAAATCCTTCAAAGCGCAGCTTACGCGACGTTAAATTTTATTCAACCGGAGAAACGAAGTCGCTTCCGTCACGCTAGGCGGAGACGATTTAGCCGTCCTGCAAAGTTAATGGGTGATTTTACTAAACAAATCTTTAAATATAGCTTTTTGCGTTAGGTTTTCGTTAATGATTGTTTAAAATTTTTTCGGCGGTTTGGATATTCGTAAGCGATCTGATCTCATCGAAGCTCGCCGCATAAATGCTCTCAAAATCGCCGTAAAAGTCCAAAAGCTTCTTCAGGCTTCCCTTGCTAACGCCCAAGCTTAGCAGCTTTGAGCTTTGCAGATCGAGTTTGCGTTTGCTCTTTTGGTGAAATGAGATCGCAAAGCGGTGCGCTTCATCGCGCAGACGCTGAAAAAACTGAAGTTTCTTATCGTCCGTAGGCAGCGAAAAAATCCCGCCCTTCGTGCAAATTTTATCTTTCGCAGCTCCCTTTGCGCGGTGGGCTTTGGCGTCGATCTTTTCTTTTGAGATAGCGATTATATCGACGTTTGCTCCGACGCTACAGATTATTTCCTCCGCCAAGTTTAGCAGAGCCGTTCCGCCGTCGATGAGCCACAGATCGGGCGCGGCGAGCTCGTCAAATTTCAGCGCGCGGCTAGTTAGATACTCGCGCATCTGATCGTAGTCGTTATTTGAGCTAAGGTGCTTGTGGCGGTAGTTTTGCTTATTAAATTCGCCGTCTTGAAAGCTTATCATAGCTCCCACGGCCGCGGCGCCGAACATATGTGAATTGTCGAAAACTTCGATATTTACGGGCAAATTCGTAAGATTAAAATAATCCTTCAGCTCCTGCAAAAATGCGTAATCGTGCGTTTTTAGATGCTTTTTGATATTGATCTCGCAGTTTTGATATGCAATCTCGCAAATTTTACGCTTCTCGCCGATTTTTGGCGCGTAAATTTTAAAGGCTCTTTCATGCCGCTTGGATAAAATTTCGCATACCAGATCCGCATCGTCAAACTCGTCGTAAACGTAAATTTTAGCGCATGCCACGGGAGCCGCGGCAGGAAAGGCGCTTAAGATCATCTGCTTGTAGGCGTTTGCGATATCATCGGCGCTTGGGGCTTTGCAGTTGATTATATGCGAGCTTGAGGCTGAAATTTTACCCTCGCGTATGCTAAAATGCACGGCGCAGACGAGCCCGTCGCGTGCAGCAATCGCAAAGACCTCGAAATCATCGAGTTTTGCCAGATCGACCTCCACCTTTACGTTCATCTGCTTTAAAATTTCGATCGTATCGCGGATCTGCGCGGCTTCTTCGAAATTTTCGCTCTGCGCGAGCCGTGCCATCCGCTCCTGAAGCTGCGGCACCATCTTTTGCGGATTTTTCAGAGCTGCAAGCGCGCTCTGCACGATACGGGCGTAATCCTGCTTTGAAATTTTATCCTCGCACGGAGCGGCGCAGCGCCCGATCTGGTGGAACAAACAGGCCTTTTTGCCCTTGACGCAATTTTTCTTCTGCACGAGCGGAAACTGCATGTAAAGCGTCTGTAAAATTTCCTTCGCGCCGTGAAAATAGGGGCCAAAATATCTGATGTTTCTGCCCTTTATGATCTTTCGCGTGATCTCAAAGCGCGGGAAATCGTCGTCTAAATTTACGTAGATATACGGGTAGGTCTTATCGTCGCGCAGCAGGATGTTGTATTTGGGCTTAAGCTGCTTGATGAAGGAATTTTCCAGTATCAGCGCGTCGCTCTCGCTGGGCGTTACGATGTATTCTAAATGCGCCGCCTCGCTTATCATCTTGGCGATGCGCGCGCTTAAGCGCGGACTCGGCGCGAGGGCGGGCGTGAAAGAAAAGTAGCTTTTGACGCGATTTTTTAAAATTTTTGCCTTGCCGACGTATAGCAGCTTGCCCGCGGCATCGAAGTATTGATACACGCCCGGTGCGGCAGGCAGGCTCTTAATCTCCTCTATTAGCAAGGATCAGCCCTCTTATCTCTTCAAAAATTTTATAAATTTGCGGATCTTGGATTTTGTTTTTGAATCCTCCGTTAGAGCGCTCGGGCGAGAAAATTTCGCTGCTTCGGCGCATACTCATTTTAAAGGCTTGCGCGCGTCTTTTATTCATCACTCTATCTGCTACGAAAAATTTTATCTCTCGCACACCGCAAAGCTCCGCCGTCTCTCTAGCGGCTACGAAGCGCTTTAATACGTCTTTTATTAAATTTATATTACTATCGCGTTTTAGTTCGCAAAGCCCAGCCGGGTGCTTCGCGGCTATCATCAAAATGCCATCTTTGACGTAGATGAAGGCGATCAGCCTTTGCCAACTGAGCGGCAAAATCGCTAAAAACTCGCCTCTTTCTCGCATCTTGGCATATAAAGGATCTTTTCTGATATGAGCGATTATTTCTCTTGCATTTTCCATAGACGGATTTTAGCATTTTTTATCTTAGTTTTGCTTAGCGGCTGCGGATACAAAGCGCCGCCTTTTTATTCAGAAGACGAGCAGAGCCCTAGCGCTACCGCCCAAAATACGGACGCTAATAGCACGAGCGGCGATAGAGGTGGCGTTAGAATTTTACGTGATAAATAGCCTACTTTTAGCTTTGCTTTGTTATACTTTTAAAAATTTTTACAAAGGAATTTCATGCAAACGGCAGACATTTTAGTGCTGGACTTCGGCTCTCAATACACCCAGCTGATCGCTAGGCGCTTGCGCGAACAAGGCGTTTACACCGAGCTGATCGCATACGACGCGCCGATCGATAAGATAAAAGCCAAAAACCCTAAAGGTCTTATTTTAAGCGGCGGACCCGCTAGCGTTTACGCCAAGGATGCGTATTTTTGCGACGATAGAATTTTTGAGCTTGGAATTCCGATTTTAGGTATCTGCTACGGCATGCAGCTCATCGCGCATAAATTTGGCGCCAGCGTCGTGCCTGCGGGTAAAAAAGAGTATGGCAAAGCCTCTTTGAAACTGCTTCGTGCCAGTAGGCTTTTCGACGGCGTGGGGGATAACTCGACCGTATGGATGAGCCACTCGGACAAGGTCGAGAGCCTGCCGGAGGGCTTTGAGGTGATGGCAAGCTCGGATGAAAGTGAGTGGTGCGTATTCGGCGACGAGACCCGTAAAATTTACGCGCTGCAATTTCACCCCGAGGTTTGTCACAGCGAGTTTGGCGATAGAATTTTAAAAAATTTCGCTAAAGAGATCTGTGGAATAACCAGCACTTGGAATATGGGTAGCTTCGCCAAAGAGCAGATGATCAAAATAAAAGAGCGCGTAGGCAGCGCCAAAGTACTTTGCGCGGTAAGCGGTGGCGTGGATAGCTCGGTCGTAGCGGCGCTTTTGGCGCATGCGGTGCCGCAGAGCCTGATAGCGGTTTTCGTCGATAACGGCCTGCTCCGCACTGGCGAGCGCAAGGCGGTAGAGGAGATGTTTAGACTAAAACTCGGCGTGAGCTTAGACGTAATCGATGCTAGCGAGCTATTTTTAAGCAGGTTAAAAGGGGTGGTCGATCCGGAGCAAAAACGCAAAATCATCGGCGCGACCTTCATTGAAGTTTTCAGCAAAGAAGCGGCAAAACACAAAAACGTAAAATTTCTAGCCCAGGGTACGCTCTATACCGACATCATCGAAAGCTCCGTCGCAGGCTCAAGCAAGACGATCAAAAGCCATCACAACGTAGGCGGCTTGCCGGATCACGTGGACTTCAAGGAAATCATCGAGCCGCTCAGAGACCTTTTCAAAGATGAGGTCAGAAAATCCGGGCTGGAACTTGGAATTCCTGAATACTTGGTGTTCAGACAACCGTTCCCGGGACCGG
>NZ_CALKTS010000367.1 GCF_937997595.1 uncultured Campylobacter sp.
TAATATCTCTTTAATAGTTTTTAAAATTTTAGCAAGTGTAGCGAAAAATGGCTAAATTTTGACAATTTTAGCAAGGCGCCGTCTTTGCGGGCGGAATAAAATTTGCCGCGCGGAATTTTACAGTACGCGCTTGGGGCTAAAAAGCAGAGCACCCGTCGCGAAAGACTGCGAAATTTTACCGCGACGGGTTTAAGGCTACGCTCATGCCGCTACGCCCGCTATGTCTTGGTGCGGAATTTTATTGTGGTGGCTCCCAAACAGCGCGCAGGTCGCTAACTGCGCTAAATTTTACGGCGCGGAATTTTAACTTGCAGAATTTAAAGCTTTGCGCGGAAGCCATTGCCGCAAAGCCCCACTGCGCAGCGTAGAATTTTAACGCATAAAATTCATGAAGTACGCACAAGATGCTGCGAGCGAAATTTTAACGCACAAATTTGAAGCTAGCCGCAGAGTTTGCGAGAGACGGAATAAACTTGGCAGAATCATATCACACAGAATTAAAGAGCGAAATTTAGCCAACTGAAAAATACGCACGGAATTTTACAACGTAAAATTTGGCGCTTGGAATTTTGCGATATTAAATTCAGCGCCTGGAATTTTGCAGTGAAATTTTGCGACAAAATTTTGTCTCGTAGAGCTTTGCTGCGGATTTTGTTTTTGCGGCAGCGAGGCTTTAAATTCCGCGCTTAAAGCTTCGCGGTACGCAGCTAGTCAGAATTCCATCTCGCATAGTCAGTTAAAATTTCACAAGAAATTCTACGTAGAATTTTATGCAGAATTCTGCTTTGCGCACTTGCGCGGCTATGTAAAATTTCGCGCGAAGTTTGGTATTTTGCGACTGCTCGGAATTTGGCGCGGATTTTAAAATTTGCCGCTAAGCTCAATGCGAGCTCGGGCGATTAAATTTAGCCTCGCCGCCTCGCGACGCCTTATCGATCGCGCCCCAAATTAAGGCGTTAAATTTTTCCTGCGCGAGCCTAGTTCTACAAATCGTGCTCTTCGATCAAAACGCTCTTATTATTATCGCTGCTACAGAACGCTCTATATGAGCCGGACGTTGTGCTTTCGAATAAAAATACTACACCGTCGCTTTGAAATTTTTTCGAGCAGCCCTTGGCGTGCAGCTTGGCAAGCTTCGGGCTATCAGGGGCATAAAACTGATAGCTATCGGTGAAGTGCTCCACGTATCGGTAGGTGATCTCCGCCCAAGGCACCCCGCTATCGCCGCTTCTATTTAGCACGATGGTTCTGGCGTTTATCGCCGCGAGCTTTGATTTTAGCTCTGCAAACGTCTTTTTGTCCCAGCCGATGAGCTTTAGCCCATCGCCGATACTCGGCGCATTATCTCTGAAAATGGAATTTGAATAAAATTTCGTCTCATTGCCGTCCAAATCGATCCAAATATACTCATCACCATAGGTGCTCTGGATCGTAACGCGCAAATTTTTGGGGAAGTTGCGACCTGCAAAAGCTAACAGGTCTAGAAATTTCTCGCGATTTTGCTCGTAATTTTGTATTAACGGGGCTTTATCCAGCTCCATATCATCTTTATCAAAGAAAGAATTAAACGCAAAAAATACCGCCAAAATCGGCAGTACCTTTACACAAAAGAGCAAACCCAGAACTGCGGCTATGAAGGTTTTTAAAACTTTAGCCAAATTTTCTCCTTAAATTTTATAAGCCGTTTAGGCGTGACGATTAATTTGCGACGAGAGCAAAATTTAAACGCCCGCCGTGCAGCGTAAATTTTAAAATTTCAAATTTACGTCCAATTTTCTATTTTAAGTCCGCTTATATTTTTGAAATCTTTTTCGTTATTCGTAACGAGCGTGCAGCCGCGCGATAGGGCATTCGCAGCGATCAACATATCCATGTCGCCTATTTTGCGATTAACAGCCGTTAGTTCGCGGCGCACACACCATATACCTGAGCATCGCGCATGCCAAATGGTAAAATGTTAAAATTTGAGATAAACTCGTCTATTAGCCGTAAATTTAACTCTTTGCGCTTGGAATTTTCCGCACCAAATCTCAGCTCGGCAACGGTAATAAGCGAGATAAAAATATCCGATCTTTGGTGTTTTGTCAGACGATCGAGTATTTTAGGAGCGTATTTTTCGTCATTATTTATCAAATATATACAAATATTCGTATCTAAAACGATCATTTATCAAATCCAAACTCGCGCTCGCTCGGGATCTGTTTGCCGCGCTTGATCTCAGCGTCTTTAAATTTTGCCAGCGTCGCAAGCAATCCATCCCACTCGCCGCTACGTTTGGGGATGCTAAGCGTTATTTCGGTATCACTAAGCTCTTTTATCACAAGCTCCTTAACGCCCTCCAAATTTGGATATTTCGGGATACGAAGCGCTAAGGAGTTGCCGCTTTTAAATACTTTTAAAGTTTTATCGTTAGCTGCTTTGACTTTCATCTATGCTCCTTTTATTTATTGGTTTTAGAATATATAAATTTTTAAAATTTAGCCCAAATCTCGCTACTGCCTATATTCAAACTCCTCGCTTGGGAAGCTCTCGTCCTTCACTTCGCGCGCGTATTCGCGCACCGCGCCTTTTACCAGCTCGGCGCCGTCTAAATAGCGCTTAACGAATTTCGGCCGAAACTCCGTGAAAAATCCACACATATCGCTCCACACAAGCACCTGTCCATCCACGCCCGCACCCGCGCCGATGCCGATGACGGGCACGTCGGTGCCGAGTGCCACTTGATTTGCGACTGAGCAGATCGTCCCCTCGACAAGCAGTAGCACCGCACCCGCCTCGGCAAGCGCTCTAGCGTCGTTTAAGACCTCGCGCGCACCCTCCTCTCCGCGTCCGCTTACCTTGTAGCCGCCCATAAAGCGCGAAAACTGCGGCTTAAGCCCGATATGGCTCATCACGGCGATACCGTTTCGATTAAGCAGCGCCACGGTATCCGCCATATGCGCGCCGCCTTCGATCTTAACGGCGTCGCAGCCGGTACTCTCATAGACTTTGGCACAGTTTTGCAGCGCGAGCTCTGGCGTCGCGCACGAGCAAAACGGCATATCCACGACCATATACGCTCGCTTGAGCCCCCGTCTTACGGCGCGCGCGTGATAGATCATCTGCTCTACGCTTGCGCCCAGGGTCTCGGAGTGCCCGCCGAAGCTCATATTTAGGCTGTCGCCTACAAGTATCATATCGACCTCGTCGTCGAAAATTTTAGCAAAAAGCGCGTCGTAGGCAGTGATCATCACGATCTTTTCGCCGGATTTTTTCATCTCATATAATTTAGAAAGCGTGATTTTTGACATTTTGGCTCCTTGATTTGGTTAAAATTTGAACACAATTCTAGCATAAGCCGAATTTGACATTTATAAAATTTTAAAGTAAAATGCGCGCGCATTCTTTCGGGGGTGACTTGGCTTCGACGGGAACGGATAGGTCAAGGCGGCATGTCGCTTTGGATACAGCGTATAAAATCCAAACTAAATTTAAACGCAAACAACGTTAAATTTGCTCCTGCTTACGCTAAAGCTGCGTAAGTCCAGTCGAGCCCTGCTCTGCGCCGATACTATCTAAGCGCGGCTGCGGGTAATCTGCGATAGCGTAGCTCTGCGGCGTGACGAGCCGTAGGGTGAAATCCTAGTCTTTGCGCCGGCGGGTCGTTTTGGAAAGTGAGCGAGCCTGCGCGAGAACTTCACTTTTGCTAAACATGTAGAGGCTTTGGTCGTTTGTTTTCGGACTGCGGTTCAATCCCGCACACCTCCACCAATTATCTATTTTTAAATTTTAATCACTTCTTTTTAGTTGCATTTAGTTTCGGCGCACAGGCGCCTATCTTAAATTTTAGCCATTCAGGCTCCTTTCATTTTTATTTTAGATATAATCTTTTTCGAAATATTAGGAGTGTTATTAGGAGCTTTTTCGCATTAGGGGTTTCCCATATGAACAAAGGCGTATATTTTGCTAAAATTCGACGGCGGGGGCGTCAAAAGCATCAAGAAGTACAAGACGCGATACAAAATATTATAGAAGAAAGGAAAAAGAAATGAATAAATTTGTTGTGCTGTCATTAGCATATGTTGCTTTACTAGCGGGGTGTACCCTTAATAATCGCTTTTTTGCTTGGGGTACAAAATCTGAAAGTTCTTGCGGTTTTATTTTTCATGACTATATACCTCATGATAAACTTTACGTACCGAGGAGCCTTGAGGATTTTTTAGATATATATTCAAGAGCTAAAAGCCAAAAAAGCGGTGAATATGAATATAAGCTAGTAGAGACTTTATCTCAGTATTATAATAAAACATCAACTACGGTTCCGATAGAATCTTGTGATGATAAGTGGTGTAAAATTTACTATCCTTGCGGCGATACGGAGTATTATGTCAAGAAGGATGAGATAGAGCAACTTTGGCCTAACGGTCAAAAGACTTGGGGATCTAAATAAAAGATAGAGCGCATTTTAAGTAGACGGAGCCACAAATAAAATTTCGATAAAGGAGAAGAAACAGGATGAGAGCTTCGGTATTAATATTCGCCATACTTTCTATGGCAATACTTGGTGGTTGTAAGAAATATTTTATATACAACCATTTTATTACTTATGGGGAAAGGGGCGACTTCTATACCAGTACTTGTGAAATGCGCTCCGGAGGTAATTATCCTATAGGCGAGGAAAAGCTTTATCAGCTCAAAACGAGGGATGGCATAAGAGCTTCGATATATATAATAAGAAAGGGAAATTTTATGGCCGTAAAAGTTTTGGATGGAGTAGGCGGTATCCTCCCCATCGAAAGCTGTGGCGATGAGTGGTGTAAAATTTACTACCCTTGCGGCGAAAGAGGGTATTTCGTAAAGAAAGACGAAATAGAAAAATGGCAATGGCAATAATCTTATACTTAAAAGGAGCGAATTATGTTTATAGATGAAGACTACGTAAATATCGTGCCGCAGGATCTGCTAGAGCGCGGTATTCGCTTAAGAGAGGAACTCGGTTTTTATGAAATCGCTTGGAGATTTGACGATGTAATGAAGGTGCTAAAAATCGCAAGAGATAGAGATATGCTTATAGCCGGAGGGGATGTATATCGCCTAAGCGGCAATAAACCCATAATCACATACGATGGCTGGTGTACAAACGAGGGGGATGACAATGCATTCGAAGTAGCGATCGAATATATCACCAATTATCGCACTAGAAACGGAGACGATTTTGCATACTGCCCAGTCATTAGCCCCGGGCAGGTGTCTAAATGAAAATTTTAATTGGATTGCGCGAATAAAATATCGGCAACCGATTAAATTTTAAAAGGAAAAACAATATGAAATTTAGAATTTTAGGACCGAGGCTTTATGAAAAGACAAGGATATGGCTATAGAGGCTTGAGGGCGAATGCGGCATTGATGGCTAAAATAGATATTTTATTAAATTTGATAAATTTCACCAAAGATATAAGCGCGATAAAAAGCGACTTAGCAAAGATAGGCTTTGATAGCGAATCGGAGCTTGTAACGATAACTCAAAATACCATTGCAAATATCTTAAATAGGGTCATCGATAAAGAAATTTCATATGACCTCCTTGAGGAATGGGCAAATTTAATCGAGTGCCGCGAGGACATAGGATATGAGGATGAAATTTTGCAGGAAATCATATTTGAGCTGGCAAACCCTTGCCTTTATGGAGAGATAGACGAGAGGAAGATTTGTATGATTTTAGATGAAATTAAATACGGGCGGAGCGACACCGAATGATATTAGAGAAAAATATTGATATTGTGGGCGAGAGGGCAATTTTATTGATGGCGCTGGGCTCATTACAGGCATTGGAGCACCAGGCGATTACCATAGATGAAAGCCAAAGAATTTTGTTTTCGCCCTATATCTCAACGCATTTGGAAAACAATAAGGTCGATGAACGCATTATAGATATAATAATCGAGTGCTGCGAATTGGAGGATATTTTTGAGCTAATTCCTACAAAATATATGGAAACTTTGCAAACATTACAGAATAGAATAATAGAAATTTTAAAGCAATACGATGAAGAATCTATAAAAAGATGGGTAATTATAGATAAAGAATAAGCTTCCATAACTTCCGTCTTTGCAAGCGGGTGGGCTGGCAGCTAAATAAAATTCTAAATGTTACGATAAGAAAGTCCGTACAAATTTAAGTCTTTCGCAATTCCTACTTAACATTATTGATAAGATTTGCGGTATGATAAATTAAAATTTTAGACGAATCGGTAAAATTTTACAATTTAAAGAGTTTTATGTATCTTTCTTGATAATTATTAATTTTAAGCCATTGGCTTGAAAATAAATTAGTAGATAAAATACTCTAATTTAGATTATATGAGATTTTCTTATTCACAATGAAAGCAAGAATAAAATTTTGAAGTCACGATGCTGTGCTATAAATTTAAAAATATTGGTTGCAGAGGGTGGATTTGAACCACCGACCTTCGGGTTATGAGCCCGACGAGCTACCACTGCTCTACTCTGCGATAAAAAAACGCGAATAAATTTAAAATAGCATTCGCGAAAGTGGATGGGGTAGGAGGATTCGAACCTCCGAATGATTGGACCAAAACCAATTGCCTTGCCACTTGGCTATACCCCAAAACTATAAAAATGTAATTATACATAAATATTTACGTAATGTCAATACTATCTTATACGAAATTCTTAGATTTTAATGAGTAGAAAATTTTAAAATCAATATATCTTATAAGCAAATATTTAAATCTGTAAAATAAAAAAGCCCTAGCTAAATGCTAGGGCTAAAAATCAATAATATTTATAACTATTTATTAGTTATAAACTACACCCTTGCCACCAAATTTAAGCTTCGCACCATTAGCCTTAATTTGATCAGCAACTTGCTGTAAACCAGGCATTTCCCATACTTGTTTACATAGTCCAGTTGCGTTATCTACAGCTACTTTTATAGTACCATTACCACCATCTATATCAGTAGGTTTAGTATTTACTGTAAAACAAGTACTTCCTTTTGCCTTTACTGGATTAGCAACATTTGACATCTCGCTATAAGTTGTACTAAAATTACCTTGTGAAGTATAATAAGCACCTAAATCGCTTACTACTGTTTGAATATTTGTAGCTGCCTTAGAAACCTCAGCATCATCACGAGTAGCTGCAAGTCTTGGAATAGCAACAGCTGCCAAAATACCTAAAATAACGATAACGAAGATCAACTCGATCATAGTAAAACCTTTTTTCA